>CALWCS010000020.1 GCA_944376425.1 uncultured Lachnospiraceae bacterium
ATTGGATTTCATTTAATGAAGAAACGTTTGAAGTGACGTTTGATGATGCAAAACTGACAGAGTATGTGGCAGGGCTTGCTGAAAAATATGACACATATAATAAAGACAGACAGTTTACAACAAACGACGGCAGTGTTGTGACAGTAAGCGGAGGCAGCGGATATGGATGGATGATTGATCAGGAGGCAGAAGTTCAGGAAGTAAAAGAATGGATTGCCCAGGGAACGCAAAACATTCGGTATGCCGTTTTTGCGAGAGAGGCAGTCAGTTGGGATAACTGTGATCTTGGCGATAGTTATATTGAGATTGATCTGACAAATCAACATGTCTGGTTATATATTGACGGAGAAGAAATTGTTTCTACTGACTGTGTATCAGGAGATATGACGATTGCAGGCAGAAGTACTCCGGCTGGAACGTATACCCTGTACTATAAGGAATCACCTTCTATTCTGAAGGGAGAAGGATATGAACAGGAAGTACAGTACTGGATGCCGTTTAACAATGATGTCGGATTGCATGATGCATCATGGAGAACGGAATTTGGCGGAGATATTTATATCAGTAATGGCTCTCACGGATGTGTCAACCTGCCAAGCAGTGCGGCGAAGACAATTTATGACAATATCTATCCGGGAATACCGATTATTTGTTACTATCGTTAAGAGCAAAGAACAGCAAACAGTTCAAAATGCTGTGTGAGGATGTGCAGGGATTCGAAAGTGTATGACGTCGGCTTAAGCCGTTTCGAATCCTGTGCCGCGACTCGCAGGAGCAAGTCGAAAAGGAGTTTTGGCGGACATTTATCAGCTGCTGAGATTCCTTTTTTATATTGGGATCTGACCAATATTGTTGATGGAAAAAAGATTCAGAATCGTTACAGACAAAGAAAATATAATAATAAAAAAAGATTGGCAGACAGGATAAGAAAGATAAGAAAATCAAACACCGGATATTTTCCTAGAGAGGAGCAAAAGATATGGAAGAATATCATATGACAGATATCCATATGCATATCATCCCAGGAGTAGATGATGGTTCATTTACGATAGACATGTCGAAGTCTATGATAACAATGGCATATATGCAGGGAGTACGGACAATTTTTGCAACGCCGCATAGTGGTGCGTTTATTTCCAGAAAGGAATTAATACAGGAAAACTATCAGAAAATGAAAGAGCAGACAAAAAAATTTCCATTCGGAGTGGATCTGTTTTTAGGCAGCGAAGTCCGATGTGAAACAGGAAATATTCATGAGACACTCAGGTATCTGAAGACAGGAACGTTTCCGTCTATGAATAGAACAAAGTATGTTCTGACAGAATTTAGAAATAGGATTTGTCCGCGTGAGGCGCTAAAAATCATTTCTTTGTTAAGAAGAGACGGTTGGTTCCCTATCATTGCGCATGTGGAATACTATCCGGCTTTATTTCTAAGCGAAGTGATAGAAGAGATTTTAAATTACGGATGTCTGTTGCAGATCAATGCCTACAGTCTGGAAGAAGAAGCAGAGGAAGCAGCATTTGAGCGGGCCAGAAAACTGCTTTTAGAGCAGAAAGTTTCCTTTCTGGGTTCTGATGCGCATCGGATGAACCACAGACCTCCAAGTGTAAAAAAGGGATTAGAGTATGTGTATAAACATTGCACAAAAGAATATGCAGATGCTGTTGCATTTGGAAATGCAGAGAAATACTTGATCAACTGACGGAATAAAAATTTATCCGGTGTATTTACAAAGCAGAAAAAAGAAGGAAATAAAAAACATGATAGAAAAAATTGTAAAACCACTTTTAAAGTGGTATGATGGAAATGCAAGGATTTTGCCATGGAGAGAAGAACCGACGCCATACCGCGTCTGGGTATCCGAAATTATGCTTCAGCAGACAAGAGTAGAAGCAGTCAAACCATTTTTTGAACGGTTTGTCAAAAATCTTCCGGATGTCAAAGCACTTGCCGGGTGCGAAGAAGAGCGGCTTTTAAAGCTTTGGGAAGGGCTTGGATATTATAATCGAGTAAGAAATATGCAAAAAGCAGCTATGGTGATGGAAACACAGTATGGAGGAAATCTTCCAGCCGACTATCAGAAACTGCTGACACTTCCGGGAATCGGAAGTTATACAGCAGGCGCGATTGCCTCGATTGCTTATGGAATCGCTGTTCCGGCGGTAGACGGCAATGTTTTAAGGGTAGTTTCAAGAGTAACAGAAAGCGAGGAAGATATTTCAAAGCAGTCTGTAAAAAGAAAAATAGAAGAGCAGATACAGGCAGTCATTCCAAAAGAAAGACCGGGAGCCTTTAATCAGGCGTTAATGGAACTAGGAGCTACTGTCTGTATTCCAAATGGCATGGCAAAATGTTTTGAGTGTCCATTAAGAGATCTTTGCAAAGCACACCAAGAAGGACGCGAGATGGAATTTCCTGTCAAAAAAAAGAAAAAGGAAAGGAAAATTGAGCAAAAAACCGTTTTGGTGATTCAAGATGGAGAAAAGGCAGCAATACGAAAAAGACCAAAAAAAGGACTGCTCTCAGGAATGTATGAGTTGCCGAACTGGGAAGGTTATCTGGCAGAAGACCAGGTTTTAAAAAAAGTAAAAGAGATGGATTTTTCCCCAATCAGAATTCAGAAACTGGAATCAGCAAAACATATTTTCAGCCATGTGGAATGGCAGATGATAGGATATACCGTCTGGGTAGAGGAATCGGAAGACAATCATGAGGGTATACTTTTTGTAGAGACAAAAAAGACGGAAAAAGAATATCCAATTCCAGCAGCTTTTGCAGCATATGCAAAGTATCTGAATATCCGGCTTGGACAGGAAAAATATGAAAAGCAGCAGAAAGGGTAATGAGATGAAAATACTTTCAATCGCAATTCCATGTTATAATTCGGAAGCATATATGGAAAAGTGTATCAATTCACTTTTGGTGGGAGGAAAAGACGTTGAAATTTTAATCATTGACGATGGATCGAAAGACAGAACGGCAGAAATTGCCGATGCTTATGAAAAAAAATATCCTGATATCATAAAAGCAGTTCATCAGGAGAACGGAGGGCACGGCGAAGCCGTAAACGCAGGATTAAGACATGCAACAGGACTCTATTACAAAGTAGTAGACAGTGATGATTGGGTGGATGCCGAGTCATACCGTAAGATTTTAAAAACGTTAAAGGAACTGATCGGAGGACCGGATACGGTCGATATGGTAATCAGCAACTTCGTCTATGATAAGGTCGGAGCAAAGCACAAAAAAGTAATGCAGTACCGATCTGCTTTTCCGAAAGAAGAAGTTTTTACTTGGGATCAGATCAGAAAGCTGCATAAAGGACATTATATCTTAATGCATTCTGTGATCTACCGCACGAAGCTTCTTAGAGAATGCGGACTGGAATTGCCAAAGCATACGTTTTATGTAGATAATCTGTTTGTGTTTCAGCCGCTTCCAAGTGTAAAGAAGATGATTTATCTGGATGTAAATTTTTACCATTACTTTATCGGAAGAGAAGACCAGTCTGTCAATGAAGAAGTCATGATTCGCAGAATTGATCAGCAGATCAGGGTAAATAAAATTATGATCGATTGTTTCCTGTCTCAGAAAATTACAAATAAAAATCTAAGAAACTATATGATCAATTATTTAGATATTATTACGACCGTCTCTTCTATCATGCTGATCCGTTCAGGAACAGAAGAAAACTTTAAAAAGAAACAGGAATTATGGCAGTATCTGAAAAAAAGCGATATAAAATTATACTATAAACTGCGAATGGGAATTTTGGGCAGGACGATGAATCTTCCTGGAAAAGCAGGAAGAAAAGTGTCCGTTGCGGCATATAAAATTTCACAGAAATTTTATGGATTTAACTGATCAGATGTTTTAAAACTTTGAGCCGGAAACGAAAATTTCAGTGCTTTATCCTGTAATTACGCGGATTTTACATTTGGCGGCTTTTGCTGAAATCTGACGGCATTTTCCGAAAATTTCCCCGTCCATATGAACCGGAAGTCGGTATTTCGTATGGATCGTTGCTGTTTTACACTGGAATATATGAACATGAGAAGAACGTATATGGGTTTTGCTAAACGTTTTTAGAAGGATAAAAATAGCTCGAAGACGGGAAATCCCTTCGATGATGCATAAATCTAAAAATCCGTCTTCGTAAGAGGCGTCAGGACAAAAAAAGATACCTCCGCCTTCACAGGGATGATTCATGATGGCTGCCATATATACTTTTTGAAAACAGACTTTTTTCCTGCCGTCTAAAATCAGTTCCATAGGAGTCAGTTTTGAGACAAAAAGCTGATGGACGGCGATTGCGGCATAAGTCAGCTTTCCAAGATGAATCCGGTTTAAAACAGGTTTAATCGGAGAAGTAAACGCTTCGTGGCAGATGCCGGCATCAAATCCGATGCCGGCGCTGACTGCGAATTTTTTTTTGTGAGAACGGTCAAAAACCATACCGATATCCATAAGAACTGTTTTTTTCGGATTTAAAATACAACAAAGAGCAAGCAGAGGATCAGAAGGAATTCCGAGACTTCTTGCGAGATCGTTGCTGGAACCCGTTGGAATATATCCAAAAGTAATGGATTCTGTGTTAGAAAGACCATTTAAAACTTCATTTGCCGTTCCGTCGCCGCCTACAGCGACAACGGTAGAATCAGAACAAGAAGATACAGAGAATAAAGAAGCCGCAATTTTGCTGGCATCTCCAGGTTTTTGCGTAAAAAAATATCTGCAGGGAATGTTACGCCGTATCAGTTCCTGCTTTATTTTTTTCCAAATAATTCGGCCATTTCCGCTGCATGAGGCAGGATTGACAATAAAATAATACATAAAACCTCCGGAACAAGTATGATATATGATAGATAAAGTGTGGATACTGTCGTTATCGTACGGCATTTCCTTGGTATTGTAGCAGGTTTTTAAGGAGGATACAATAGGTTCTCTGGTTCTCTTTATGATTCTGTATCCCGATCAATCTTAAGGTTAGCAGATACGAATGTTGTATTTTAAAAAAAACTGTGATATGATGGTCAGGAAACTTATTAAAAGCTGGAAAATACTCTGTTTTTTGCCAGAAAGATTTTCCATGAAAAGCTTAGAAAATAAGAAAATAGAAGAATAAAAAAGAAAAGAAGAGAAAGAAAAGGATAACATAAGGGAAGAGTCAGGAGGTTAAAAAATGGCAGAATTAAAAACAGAAGATGGAAAGATGGAAAAAGAAACAACTTCCAAAAATTTTATTGAACAGATTATTGAAAAAGACATTCAGGAGGGAAAATGCGAAACAGTGCATACCCGTTTTCCACCGGAACCAAACGGATATCTCCATGTCGGACATGCAAAGGCAATCTTGTTAAACTATGGACTGGCCCAGAAATATCACGGGAAATTTAATATGCGTTTCGACGATACCAATCCGACAAAGGAGAAAGAAGAATTTGTAGAGTCGATCAAGGCAGATATTCAATGGCTTGGAGCAGACTGGGAAGACCGCCTTTACTTTGCATCGGACTATTTTGATCAGATGTATGAAGCAGCAGTGAAGCTGATCAAAAAAGGCAAGGCATATGTCTGCGATCTGTCTCCCGAAGAAATCCGTGAATACAGAGGAACTTTAACACAGCCCGGAAAAGAAAGTCCATATCGGAACAGAAGTGTGGAAGAAAATCTGGAGCTGTTTCAAAATATGAAGGACGGAAAATACAAAGACGGAGAAAAAGTACTCAGAGCCAAAATTGACATGGCTTCTCCAAACATCAATATGAGAGACCCGATTATTTACCGTGTGGCCCATATGACACACCACAGAACAGGAGATAAATGGTGTATCTATCCGATGTACGACTTCGCTCATCCAATCGAAGACGCGATTGAGGGAATTACCCATTCAATCTGTACTTTGGAATTTGAAGATCACAGACCGCTCTATGACTGGGTTGTGAGAGAAGTAGAATATGAGCATCCGCCAAAACAGATTGAGTTTGCAAAACTGTATCTGACGAATGTGGTTACAGGAAAACGATATATTAAACGACTGGTAGAAGAGGGAATCGTAGACGGATGGGATGATCCAAGACTCGTATCGATTGCAGCTCTCAGAAGAAGAGGATTTACTCCGGAATCAATTAAAAATTTTGTGGAACTTTGCGGTGTAAGCAAAAGCAACAGTTCGGTAGATTATGCGATGCTGGAATACTGTATCCGAGAAGACTTGAAATTGAAAAAGCCCCGTATGATGGCTGTCTTAGATCCGATTAAGCTGATTATCGACAATTATCCGGAAGGACAAGTAGAGGAATTGGAAGTGGAAAATAATCTCGAAAACGAAGCGCTTGGAAAGAGAACGGTTCCGTTTTGCAGAGAACTTTACATTGACAGAGAAGATTTTATGGAAAATCCTCCAAAGAAATATTTCCGTCTGTTTCCTGGCAATGAAGTCAGACTGATGCACGCTTATTTTGTGAAGTGCGAAAGTTTTGTAAAAGATGAAAACGGCAATGTGACAGAAATTCACTGTACGTATGATCCTGAGACAAAATGCGGCACCGGATTTACGGGAAGAAAAGTAAAGGGAACCATTCATTGGGTAGCTGCTCCGATGGCAGTCGAGGCAGAAGTGCGTCTTTATGAAAATATTATTGATGAAGAAAAAGGCGTTTATAATGAAGATGGCTCTTTGAATTTGAATCCAAATTCATTAACTGTTTTGAAAGATTGCTATGTAGAGCCAAGTTTTGAAGATGCAAAAGCATATGATAGTTTTCAGTTTGTA
>CALWCS010000021.1 GCA_944376425.1 uncultured Lachnospiraceae bacterium
TAATAACAGTTCTGACCCTCGTCATGCAGCAAGTACAGATACAAGCGTACAGTACGTTGCAGGAGATTCCGGAACGATTTCACAGTGGCCTGGCACATTAGGTCTTGCTGCTACTTATGATCCGGAAATCGTAAAAGAATTTGGTAATATCGTAGGTATTGAATACCGTGCACTTGGTATCGGAACTGCTTTGTCACCTCAGATCGACCTTGCTTCTGAACCAAGATGGAGCCGTGTAAACGGAACATTCGGTGAAAATGTAAAATTGACAGTTGATCTTTCAAGAGCAGTAGTAGACGGATATCAGTCCACTTACGATGAAGATGGAAATGATCTTGGATGGGGAGCAGGATCTATTGTAGCTATGATTAAACACTGGCCAAGCGGCGGACCGGAAGAAGGCGGACGTGACGGTCACTATGGATTTGGTAAATATGCTGTATATCCAGGAGATGGATTTGAAACACAGATTAAAAACTTCACAGAAGGTGCATTAAGTCTGGATGGAGCAACTGAAATGGCAGCAGCAGTTATGCCATATTATACAATCAGCTATGGTCAGGATCCGACAGGAGAAAACGTAGGTAATGGTTTCAGCAACTATATGATCAATGAATTACTGCGCGGTGAATATGAATTTGACGGTGTAGCATGTACAGACTGGATGATTACAGCTGATGCTGACAATGATGCTGTATTCCAGGGTAAATGCTGGGGCGTTGAGGATATCACAGTTGCGGAACGTCACTATAAAGCATTAATGGCAGGCATGGATCAGTTTGGCGGAAACAACGTAATCGGACCTGTTATGGAAGCATATGATATGATGGTAGAAGAACAGGGACAGACGTTTGCAGATGAAAGATTTGCAGAATCTGCAAAAAGAATTCTGACAAATATCTTCAATCTGGGACTGTTTGAAGATCCATATCTGAATCCGGAAGAGACAACAGAGACAGTTGGAAATCCGGAATATATGCAGGCAGGATATGAGGCACAGGTAAAATCTGTTGTTATGTTAAAGAATAAAGACAATATCATCGCTCCATATGATGAGAGTGCTGAGAAGAAGACAGTTTACGTTCCAAGCTATACAACCGTTACAACCGATCCGGAGACAATGGTAGTTACTTCTGTTTCCAGTCCAAGCGTTCAGGTATCATTCTTATCTGAATACTTCAATGTAACGACAGATCCAGAAGAAGCAGACTTTGCAATCGTTGGAATGAGCAGCCCGGACGGCGGTACAGGATACAGCACAGAAGATTTAGAAGCAGGCGGAAATGGATATGTTCCGATTTCCTTACAGTATCGCGAATATACAGCTGATACGGCAAGAGAAACTGCTATCGCAAGTGATCCTGGAAAACAGTTCATTGATTCTGAGACAGGTGAAATGGTTTACACAGACGAAGCTGAAAACCGCTCTTATAAAGGAAAATCTGTAACTGCTTCCAATGAGTATATGCTGGATACTCTGGAAGAAACAAAAGAAGCTATGGGCGACAAACCAGTCATTGTTTATATGAGAGAGAACAAACCTATGGTTTGGTCTGAAGTAGAACCGCTTGCCGACGCTATTATCGTTGGATACAGCATCAGTGACCAGGCAGCAGTAGAAATTATCGCAGGTGTGACAGAGCCATCCGGATTACTGCCAATGCAGCAGCCGGCTAACATGGAAACAGTAGAAGCACAGGATGAAGATGTCCCAATGGATATGGAATGCTATGTTGACTCTGAAGGCAATACCTATGATATCGCATATGGTATGAACTGGTCTGGAGTGATTGATGATGAGCGTGTCGCTACTTATGGTCCAGATGCACAGGAATAAAAGGAAAAAGTAAAAACTATAAAGCATAAAACAATATCTCAAAGGTCAGAAAATGACCTTTGAGATATTTTGTATTACATATAGAAATTACTTGCAATTTTTTCAATTTTATGGTATAAATATATCGTTGGTTTAAAAAATTAACAATATGGATGGTTTCCCGAGTGGCCAAAGGGGACAGACTGTAAATCTGCTGGCGATGTCCTTCGGTGGTTCGAATCCACCACCATCCATTTTATCTTAATGAAAAATCAACATAAATGCCGGCGTGGCGGAACTGGCAGACGCACAGGACTTAAAATCCTGCGGGACTTATCCTCCCGTACCGGTTCGATTCCGGTCGCCGGCATGACAGAAGAAAGGACGAATGATGATTCGTCCTTTTTTTCATACCAATTGAGGTATCATAGAAAAAATATCAGAAAGGGTGAAGCAACATGAAAAAGATCTATCAGGGAACCTTAGGTTTGATCGGCAATACTCCACTGGTGGAGATGGTAAATCTGGAAAAAAAATATCATTTAGATGCGACAATCCTGGCAAAGTTAGAATATTTTAATCCTGCCGGAAGCGTCAAGGACCGTGCGGCAAAAGAGATGATTGAGGACGCAGAAAAAAAGGGAATTTTAAAAGAAGGTTCTGTCATCATTGAGCCGACTTCCGGAAATACAGGAATTGGACTGGCTTCGATCGCAGCGGTGAAAGGATATCGAATGATTCTGACAATGCCGGAAACGATGAGTATAGAGCGAAGAAACATGTTAAAAGCCTATGGCGCGGAGGTAGTATTGACAGAGGGTTCCAAAGGAATGAGCGGAGCAATCGAAAAGGCAAAAGAACTTGCAAAGAACATAGAAAACAGTTTTATACCAGGACAATTTGAAAATCCTGCAAACGCTGAGGCACATCGTAAAACAACAGGTCCGGAGATCTGGGAAGATACACAAGGAGAGCTTGATGTGTTTGTGGCAGGAGTAGGAACAGGAGGAACGATAACGGGAACCGGAGAATATTTAAAACAGAAAAATCCGAATATTCAGGTTGTGGCAGTAGAACCAGCCTCGTCTCCTGTTTTATCAGAAAGAAGAAGCGGAGCTCATGCGATTCAGGGAATCGGAGCAGGATTTGTACCAAAAGTACTCAATACAAAGATCTATGACGAGATTATAACAATAGAAAATGAAGAAGCATTCAAGATAGGAAAAGAGATCGCAAAGGCAGAAGGAATTTTAGTGGGAATTTCTTCAGGTGCAGCAATGGGAGCGGCATTAAAACTAGCCAAACGTCCGGAAAATAAAGGAAAGACAATTGTAGTGCTGCTGCCGGACAGTGGTGACCGGTACTATTCCACAGCATTATTCGAATAAAAAAGAAAGATAAGAAAGTGAAGGGACCAGAGCAAAAGGAAAAGGAACTTTATATTTTGCTCTGGTCCTATCAGAAAAGAATTTAGAAAAACGAAAGATTTAAATATCAAAACTTCTGTTTAGCCGGTCAATGGAGATATCAGCCCATTGGAGGAACAGGAGTTGGTCTTGCCGGATCAAATACGGATGCAGCGTCGAAAAGATCCGTCAGAAGATCCGGATTGTAATACATACGGTAACCATCCAAGTTTCTGCGCCCCATCCGGAAATAGTTGTCACGCAGTTGAATCCAGTATTGGCTGGAATCGACATTACAAAAATAGTTAAATCCCTTGCTTTTTAGATAATCAAATTTGGGATGTCCTGTATAATCGTCCACTCCGGTGATATCAGCTCCGAAAGCGAAAATAATTTTATCAGTGTTTCCTACGATCGGAGCAACATATGTCAGCCATTTTTCTGTGTCGGTCATTAAAGTTTCAAGACTGCGTTCTCCTACGTTAATATGTCCCCAGGTATGACTGGCGAATTCCCATCCGTTTTCTTTCATTGCCGTTGCTACTTGAGTAGCTTGGGCCACTTCCTGATCCCAGTTAAAATCTGGATGATTATTTAAAAATTGAATTTGATCCGGATCGAGATTCGGATCATTGATATCCCGATAGACTCCGTCAGTTCGATAGCCAAGTACGCCATTATATCCTGTCAAAGCGATAATTCCCTTTGCACCGCGGTAGGAAAAATCAGGGTGTTCTTCGACAAATCGGTCAATCAGCGGTACCATATCGAAATCACCCACAGAGACAGAACCGTCTGCTTCTATATATTCGGTTTTGACGTCGCCGTTTTTGTCAATAACAAGCTTAGAAGCCATACCGTCTCCATCCATATAGTGATAATAAGATACATCATCTTGAGACAGAACGAACGGTTTTTTCCCCGGAGGAAGCATAATTGCCTGAGGCGTCATAATTCCCTGTTCATTAACCTTTGCGATGTCCTCAAGACTGACCAGCACAAATCCTTTTTCATACATACTTTGTGTAATTTTGTTAAATTCGTCAATCGTTGTCATGACCTGATTATATCCGCCTGCATCACTGTCGCCGTCAAATGCTCTGGAAGGATCTTTGATTAGAGTATGATAGAAAATATGAGTGATCTGATCAATCGGATAAGCAACGCAGGTATCTTTTGTGGCCTGATATTCTGCAACTTTATCCTGATATTCTTTGTTGGTTGCATAATCAGAAGAATTTTTTAAAAGATTCATTGCAGCGTCATAGTCATAACTGGCAGCAAGGCGGTCAGCCTGACTGATCAGTGAATCTTCCTCTTTGTCTGAAGCAGAAGTTGTAATTTCCGGTTCATTTTGAGAAACGCTGGTGTGTACGGTTTCTGGTTCTTTGGAATGACCGGAAAGATTTCCAGAAGAAGCAGATGTATTAGAAACAGTAGAAGGATTGTTTTGTTTGGAGTGATTTGCTGTTCTTAAAGCCGTAGAAATGCCAAAAACAATAGTGGCAATCACAACAACGACAGAAACAGAAAAGATAATACGTGCTTTGAACAGCTGTGCCTGATGCTTTTTCTTCTGTAATATACGCTGTCTCTTTTTTCGTTCCTCATCGGTTAAAGTTTTTTTGGAGTGCGAACTTTCTTCTTTCATTTCATTTTCTCTCCCTGAAATTTTTTATTTTTTTTGACAAGATGCCGTTATCCTGTTCAGTCCCCACCTATTAATATAAAAGATACAAAACGAAACATTTTGTCGAAAAATTGTGAAATATATTTAATTTCATTCTATTTTTTTCCATGATATTTGTCAATTAAGTTTCCGTTAAGAATTATTAATTTCATTATATTATTCCAAGAAAAAAGAATTTCATAAGGGATAAAATTAATTAGAGAAAAAGAAACTGCCGCAAAATATTTTTGTGACAGTTTCTAAAAAGGCAAAATACTTGTAAATAAACGATTAGGCACTTTCGGCAATGTGTTCTAAAAAGAGCTGACGAATTTTCGGATACTCTCCAAGTCCTTTTAAAATACAAGACACTTCAATTCCAGACTGCTCAAACTGACATCTCCAGGATTCCGGATTATCTCCTGCCATATCATTTTTTGCGTGATCTCCAGCTACAATCATAAACGGAGCAAGGACTGCACGGCGAGGATGGATTGCTTTGATCTGACGAAGCAAAGATTCCATTGAAGGATACGCCTCTACAGTGCCGAGAAAAATCTTAGAATATCCTCGATCTTTAAAGGTATAATCAAGTGCAGCATAGACTGAATTCGCATAATGAGTGGTTCCGTGACCCATCAGGACAAGAACTTCATCTTCTGAAAGAGAAGCTCCAAGGTCTTGGGCAATGGCTTCCACAACAAAATTGTTGTCACGGGTAGAAGTCAGAAGAGGAGTGCCGAAACGAATGCTGGAAAAATGGTCTGAATAAGAGAGAACATCTTCCTTCATCAGGTCGTTTTCGATTCCGTTAAGAACATGCGTAGGCTGCACGATCAATTCACAAATTCCGTCCTCCATCATCTGATGCATTGCCTCTTTGACAGTAAAAATGTGGGTTCCATCGCGCTTCCAGAGCTTTTTTATGATCATTTTACTGGTCCAAGCGCGATATACACGAAAATCAGGATAAGCAGCTGCAATATCATTTTCAATAGCATCAATAGTAACTTTTCTTGTGTCGTTGTGACTTGTTCCAAAGCTGACAACGAGGATTGCCTTTGTATTTTTCTGGTTCATAAAAATCTCCATTCCGCCGCTAAAATCAGCGGCACAAATAGTAAATAAAAATCAGCATACGAAATCAGATTAACATCAATAGGTTCCATTGTCAATGGGCACTTATAGGCATAAACGATTTGCCTTCTAAATTTCGTCAATCTTTTTTTATTTGAAGTTTTGGGCATTTGTGCTATGATAGAAATACTGAAGAAAAATATTAAAAAGCGAAGGGATGTAGCTTAATGAGTATACGGATGATAGGAATTGATCACAGCAGAGCAAATATTGATGTGCGATGTATTTTTTCATTTACTAAAAAACAGATGGCAGAAGTTCTTCCTAAGATAAAAGAGCAGCAGGGGGTTCATGGATGCGTGATGATTTCGACATGTAATCGAATGGAACTTTGGGTAAGCTGCGAAGATGATATTTCTATAGATTTATGCGAATTACTGTGCAGGTTACGGGAAGTATCATTTGAACATTACGGTCCGTATTTTACAGAACGGGAAGAAAAAGAAGCAGTCAAACATTTATTTGCATTGTCATGCGGACTGAAATCTAGAATTTTAGGGGAAGATCAGATCATTACACAGGTAAAAGAATCGCTTGCATTTGCAAGAGAGCAATATACAACAGATAATGTATTGGAAGTATTATTTCGAATGGCTGTGACTGCGGCAAAAAAAGTAAAGACAAACGTTACGCTGGCGATTGCAAATCAGTCGGTAATTCATCAGGCAATTCAGGTGTTGGAACAAAAAGGATACAATATCGCGGGGAAAAAATGTATGGTGATCGGAAATGGAGCAATGGGAAAACTGGCTGCTTCTACTTTACAAAATGCAGGAGCCGATGTAACCGTAACAGTGAGGCAGTACCGAAGCGGGATTGTAGATATTCCAAGAGAATGCAGCAGAATCGACTATGGAAAACGGATGGAACTGTTTCCGAAATGCGATCTGGTAGTGAGTGCAACGGCAAGTCCAAATTATACGTTGAAAAAAGAATGTGTTGACCAGGTAAAGATACAGCATGAGATGATTCTGCTTGATCTTGCTGTTCCAAGAGATATTGAACCGTCTATAGGAGAAATTGAGAAAATTCAGCTGTTTGACATTGATGATTTTCATATTGAAGTTCAGAGCGAAAGCCTAAGAAGAAACATTGAAAAAGCACAGGAGATACTGGATGAACAGATGGAAGAATTCGAGCAATGGTATGAATGCAGAGATGTGATTCCAAAGATTCAGGAGATCAAAGAAAACGCAGTACAGGATTTCAACTGGAGACTTCAAAAGGTCATGAGAGAATTACCGATGGAATCAGAAAAAAAGATGGAGCTCAAGGAGGAGATGAGCAGTGCGGCGGGAAAGGTGATCGCAAAAATGTTATTTACACTTAGAGATAATGTTCCGCAGGAAAATTTTCGAGAATGCGTAGAAGCTTTAAGCCAGCTATATCAGACAGAAAATTAAGCTCTGAAACAGAGCTTAGAGTGAAAATCAGGACAAAGAATTTCTTGATTCCATAAATTCAGCGTGATAAAATAAAATAGAAAACAATAGCATTTAGTGTCTAACTGAAGAGAAAGCCGATGAAAAAATAAATAAGAATTTAATTTTGACGGCTGTTAGGATTCAGTTTTTTGTCAGTGAGGCAAACGAAAATTTATGGTAACCAGTGTCATACAGACAGTAAATAATTTTGTCTGGGGATTTCCTATAGCATTTTTACTTCTTGGAACACATATCTTTTTTACAATTCGGACAGGACTTATCCAGAAAAAAATAGGAATGGCAGTATCACTGCTCAAGAAAAATGAAAAGGGATGTACCGGGACGATATGCCCAAGGACAGTATTCTTTACAGTGCTTGCTTCAACAGCCGGAATGGGGAATATAATAGGAATAGTATCCTCTATCTTGATAGGAGGTTCCGGTGCGATTTTTTGGTGTTGTATCGGCGGAATTTTAGGAATGGCGACGAAATATGCGGAGTCCCTCCTCAGCATAAAATTTCGGATAAAAAATAGATATGGAGAAATAAAAGGCGGTCCTATGTATGTTATGGAATATGGACTGCATAAGAAATGGATGGGAAAATGGTACGCTGTTGTTGGAGTGATAGCCGCACTTGGGAGCGGATGCGCACTTCAAGTCAGTACCATAGCAAGTTTTATTGATACGAATATGCAGACTGCATTAATCGGGACGAATAACTTTTTTTCAGAGATAGCGGGAAAATATCCGTGGGTTGTCAAAGTCATGGTAGGAGTTTTGATGGCACTTTTGACAATACTGGTAATTTTAGGAGGAATTCAAAGCATAGCCGGGCTTTGCCGGATTATTTTTCCACTGATGATAGGAATTTATATCATGGGATGTATTTCTGTTTTGGTGATCAACCAAAAATGGATTGTGGAAGCATGTCTGGAGATGATAAACAGCGCATTTGGAAGTACAAAAGCTGTAGTCGGAGGAATTGCAGGCACGGGAATTTCAAGAATGCTGAGGTATGGAGCCTCAAGTGCAATGGTATCGAATGAAGCAGGGCTTGGAGTATCAGGAATCATAGAAGTACAGTCAAAAAGCTGTAATCCTGTCCAGCAGGCATTGCTGTCTTCTTTTGGAACATTTCTCAATACAGTGATTTTGTGTGGATTGACGGGTCTGACGATTATGACAGGAGTGGTAAAGAATAGGATAGTGATAGACGAAATGTCAGAAATCGAATTGATTGCGACAGTATTTTCCAAAATTCCTGATTTTGGAAAAGTTGTTTTTATCGTTGGAATTATGGCATTTATCTATACGACAATTCTGGGATGGTCTTATTATGGAGAAAAGTGCGCCGAGTATCTGTTTGGATATAAGATCAGAGGAGCATATCAGGTGATTTTTGCAGTAGTTTTGATTGTGTCATCGATTTTTGAGATAGAGAAAGTAAAGGTTCTCTCTGATTTTTTTAACGCTATGCTGGTGATTCCCAATATACTTTCACTTTTTTTGCTTTCATCCCTGGTTCGGGATGAGACGAAGAAATATCTGAAATTTCCAAATAGGAAAAATATAGAAATTTTAGAAGAAAAAGAAGAAAGAGAGTTTGACATGTACATTTGAATTCGAATTGGACGAAATATAAGAGCTTCTTTAAAAAGACAGGGAATAATCGAGAGAGGTTTTGGCTTGACAGGATAAAATGGGCATGATAAAATAATTAATGTATAATTCCATATGACGCAATAAGTGTATCAGCAGATCAGAAGAGATGTTGATTGAGAGGGAATCAGGTGAGAATCCTGAGCGATCCGGTCACTGTATTTAGGGAGTAATGTCTTAAAAGTAAGAATCCATTGTGACTTAAATGTCATGAGAAGGAAAGGCAGAGCGATGATCTATAAGTCAGGAAACCTGCTTGCTGCGTAAAAGGTTGAGACTTCCGAGAAAAGTTTTGCATCCTATCTTTTCTAATTTATTTGTACAGTAAAGATATCAGTCTGCTTTTCGGAGCAGACATTTTTTATGGAATGACTGTGAAAAAAGTTCACAGAACCTTGGATACGGAAATTATGCAGAAATTAAACGGCATGGTGAGGAGTCCCACTGTTTTTTGAGATCTGAATCTAACTAACGGATTCGTTTTTTCCGCAAGAAAACGGTTCCATCCTCGACAATTCAGTTTTTTTAAAAGCAGGGGGACAAAATCATCCTTAAGGAAAAGACAAGTATTTGTACGGTTAAGATAAGCTTAAAATAACTTCAAACAATGGAAGCGTTGTGGAACAGGATAGATTGCAGACTGTTTTACACCGCTTCCTTTTTGTGTATGGGAAAGAATCATTTGTTTGGCTTGACAAAACAGATAGTGAATGCTAATCTTAAGATGTTAGGTATAACTAACTTTTTGAAAACATACAACGGAATGGAAAAACAGAAAAGGAAGTGATAAAAGATGAAACGCCATAAATTTTGGGCATGGGCAATGCTATTTTGCCTCGGTATGGTCATGTATACGGGATATGAACACAAGTAAAATGCGTTAAGAGACACAGTGAAAAAAGAAATGGAGGAAAACAAAATGACAACAGATTTCATGAAAAAAGCAGCATTATTTGCAGGCGGCGTATTATTTGGAACAGCAGGGATCAAGATCCTTTCAAGCAAAGATGCAAAGAAATTATATGTACAGACAACAGCAGCGGCTCTCAGGGCAAAAGAATGTGTGATGAATACAGCGACATCGATTCAGGAAAATGCAGAAGATATTCTTGCAGAAGCAAAGGCAGTCAACAGCAGCCGCAGGGAAGAAGTTTTTGAAGATCAGTCTGAAGAAAATACAGAGGAAACGACAACATGCGAATCGTAATACGCCATGAAATAAAAGGAAGGATTCGATTCTCAACAGGAAAACAGAAATTAAGCTTTCAAGAAGCAGATATGTTATTATATTACCTGGAATCTTTAGATGGTGTAACCTCAGCGAAGGTTTATGAGCAGACTGGGAACGCCGTTGTCTGTTTTAGAAAAGATCGGAATGAGATTTTAAAGAAAATACAGAAATTTTCTTTTCAAGATAAAAGAATGATAGAATTAGTACCGGAACAGACCGGAAGAGAACTGATGAGCACCTACCGGGAAAAATTGATTATGAGAGTGACAGGACATTATTTTTGCAAGTTTTTTTTGCCAAAACCGCTTCAAATTGCCAAAGCTGCTTTTCAGACGCTTCATTTTCTAAAGAAGGGAATAAGTTGTCTGATGAGAGGAAAACTGGAAGTTCCGGTATTGGATGCAACAGCGATTGAAGTTTCCATGTTCCGAAAAGATTATAAGACGGCAGGATCTGTCATGTTTCTGCTGAAAATCGGTGAAATTCTAGAAGAGTGGACACATAAAAAATCGGTTGCAGATCTTGCAAGAAGTATGTCTTTGAATGTCGAGAAAGCATGGTTAAAGCAAGGAGATACTGAAATTTTAACGGCGGTTCGTGATATCGGGCAAGGAGACCAGATTATTGTACGTGTTGGCAACATGATTCCTCTTGACGGAATTGTAATCGAAGGAGAGGCAATGATCAACCAGGCTTCTCTGACAGGAGAAAGTGTTCCGGTAAAAAAAGAAAATGGAGCCTATGTTTATGCTGGAACCGTTGTGGAGGAAGGAAGCCTTGTAATTCAGGTAAAACGTGCGGCAGGTTCTACAAGGTATGAAAAAATCATAACTATGATAGAAGAGTCCGAGAAACTAAAATCAGCTCTTGAGAGCAAGGCATCCCATATTGCAGATGGACTTGTCCCGTATAGTTTTCTTGGAACGGTACTTACATACGTTTTGACGAGAAATGCGACAAAGGCAATTTCTATCTTAATGGTTGATTTTTCTTGTGCACTGAAGTTGTCTATGCCGCTTGCAGTTCTTGCAGCGATGAGAGAATGTCAGGACTATCAGATAACGGTAAAAGGCGGAAAATTCATGGAGGCAGTCGCAGAAGCAGATACGGTTGTATTTGACAAGACAGGAACATTGACGAAAGCTCAGCCTACCGTGGCAGAAGTAATTCCATTTGCAGGTTATCAAAGAAATGAGATGCTGCGTCTGGCGGCATGTCTTGAGGAACATTTTCCACATTCTATGGCAAACGCTGTGGTGGCACAGGCGCTCAAAGAAGGGCTGCGCCATGAAGAGATGCACACAAAAGTAGAATATGTAGTGGCGCATGGAATTGCATCAAAAGTGGAAGAAAAAGCAGTACAGATAGGAAGCTATCATTTTATTTTCGAAGATTTAGGATGTCAGGTGCTGGAAGAAGACAAGGAAAAATTTGCGGCAATTTCAGATGAATATTCTCATCTGTATCTTGCGATTTCCGGCGTACTGGCAGCCGTTGTCTGTATTGAAGACCCGCTTAGAGAAGAGGCGTATGAGATCGTAAAGGCGCTTAAAAACGAAGGGATCCAAAAAGTTGTGATGATGACAGGAGATAGTGAGCGTACCGCAAGAATGATAGCAAAAAAGATTGGAATTGATGAATTCTATGCGGAAGTACTGCCCGAAGATAAAGCTGCTTTTGTGGAAAAAGAAAGACAGTCAGGACATAAAGTAATTATGATCGGCGACGGAATCAACGATTCTCCGGCACTTTCCGCAGCTGACGCGGGAATCGCGATCAGTGAAGGGGCACAGATCGCAAGAGAAATTGCAGATATTACGATTTCAGAAGATGCCCTTTATCAGCTGATGATTCTGAAAAAAATCAGTGATGGATTGATGAAAAGAACGAGACAGAACTACCGATTTGTAATCGGATTTAATCTGGGACTGATTCTGCTTGGAGCAGGAGGTGCCATCACACCGGGAACATCGGCATTTCTACATAATATCTCAACACTGATCATCAGTATGAAAAGTATGACAAATATACTGCAAAAAGAGAAAGATGACAAGACACAGATACAAGAAGGATAAGAGGTACGGTTCAACATGAGAAATAGAATCTGTATCAATACAGTGCAAACATTGACAGAAACGATAGCAGTACTGCTTTAGAGAAGCAGACAGAACGGAAAAACGGTGGGAGATTTTTGAAACTTTAGAGACAGTAAAAGCAAGTCAGGATACGATTTCCCACCGGAGTCCCTGTACGGGAGAAAGCAGCCATATGGATCAATAAAAGGGCAGCAAAAATAGTATTTTATCTTTAAGAATAAGATACAAAAAATCATGAAAGGAGAAAAAATATGGGAACAGCCATTGTGATTTTGATATTAATCATTGTGTGTATTATAGGAATCAAAAGCTATGCAAAAAAACTGGCATCCGGATGTTGCGGCACAGCAGGAGAGAAAGTAAAGAAAAAGAAAGTGGAAGATAGAAATGAATCGCATTATCCATATATGGCAGAGTTAAAAATAGATGGCATGGTGTGCGGAAACTGTGCAAACAGAGTGGAAAATTGTCTGAATGAACTAAACGGAGTGTGGGCAAGTGTAGATCTTGGAAAACAAAGTGTAAAAGTACGTATGAAAGAAAAAATAGAAGAACAGAAATTAAAAGATACGGTAAGAGATGCAGGGTATACGGTATTGAAAGTGGAATTCTTAAAAGTGTGATAATAAAAACATCATCAAAAAGAAGACAGACAGGGACTCATAAGTGCTTGATGGCAGAGAAAGATAGCTTTATGGCTTTCAAGGAGACAGAAGAAGAAATTTTTCAAAAAATTGGAAAAATTGAAAAATAGGGTTGACAAACGAAAGGATATCTGATAAAATGCCTATTGTCAGTTTGGTAAAGAAAACAAACGGAAGAGCCAATGAGATGCCCAGATAGCTCAGTTGGTAGAGCAGAGGACTGAAAATCCTCGTGTCACTGGTTCGATTCCGGTTCTGGGCATTAAAAATAAATATGCGGGTGTAGTTCAATGGTAGAACACTAGCCTTCCAAGCTAGATACGTGGGTTCGATTCCCATCACCCGCTTGAAATAATAAAATGCACGAGTGGCTCAGTGGTGGAGTATCGCCTTGCCAAGGCGAGGGTCGCGGGTTCGAATCCCGTCTCGTGCTTTGAGAGATCCGGATGATAAATCCGGATTTTTTTTATTTCAAAGGAAAGTTCCTCAATCTTTCATTTAAATCTCAAAAGCTGCGAAAGAATTGTATTGGAAAAGAACTTGCCTCTCAACAAAACACTTTGGCGGTCGGGAATCCCTTGTGAAAATAAAACAGATAAGGTATGATAGAAATATAGGATCTGATATTAGAAGTCAGAAAGCCGATTTGAGGAATTTAAGGTAAAATGGAGAATTTGTGAAAAACGTGATCGTATTTAGGAGGAAAAATGGGAGAAAGAGCAATTTTTTATTTGATCATTACAGTTTTGTGCGCACTTTATGCAGTTTTAATTTTTTTCGGAAAAGCACCTCTGTTTTCTGTTACTTATCTTATGATGGATAAAAAGATGAAGAAAAAGATGAAAACAAAGGAGGAATGTCGATTTTTAAGTATGACATTTGGTGGAATTGCAATTTTGGCGGCATTGATGACGATTGGAGAAGTCACAAAAATTAGCTGGATGACCAAATTAGTTGTTGTGTGGGCAATTGTGCTGGTAATTTTCATTTTTATCCAGTCAGTACGAAAAGGACTAAAAAGGTAGTGTCAAATAAGTTATGAAAAAACAGAGCCAAAGAAATAGGCTCAGATTGAACCTTGAAAATTGCAGATATGATGTTTGATGGCAGCTTACGCCACCCTTGACAGCACACAAAAGCAATGCT
>CALWCS010000022.1 GCA_944376425.1 uncultured Lachnospiraceae bacterium
ATATGCTGCTTCCGTAGAAGTACCTGTTCTATCTGAAATACGGTGTGTTCAGATGGCTTATTAAAGTTACCCTTTTTTACAAAATCATAAATTTCAAAAAAACTCTTGACTATTTATAGTTTGTCACTTCTTTAATGAAAGATATCTTTATGCTGTCCATGAATTTTATAGTGATGATTAGATCATTTGCGCTTTTCGATGACATCTTGATAATGATTTTCCAAATTTGCATTTTCTTCTTTTGCTGCTATTTTCACGACTCAGTAAGTTCAATATTTACTGTTCTTCGGTCAGTTTCACTTGGAGTTCGTTTCACATACTTTATATTTTCAAGTTTTGCAATGCCTTCACTGACAGACGCTGGTTGTATTTCGAGCCATTTTGTAAGTTCACTCTGTGTAATACTGACGTCGATTTCATTTAAGACGATCAAGATACATTTCTGAAGATCTTTATCCTCGGAAAGAAAACGCATGATATGGTCTAAATCACACAAATTAATAATAAGCTTATCATTAATATCGGCAGTATGATAATGGACTTTATGCCATGCGGTATATTCTTTCTTTTTTTGTGATCTCTTATGAGATAAATTTCTTTTTAAAATATTTAGGTACCTAATAAATATATGAAATCAAGGGAAGTGTAACTAGATGTAAATGTAAAAATATTATGCAAAATGGATAAATATCGAATTTATAAGAACAAGGTAAGGAAGTAGCGTTGCATAATTGAACACAAAGTCATCACAAACTCATCATAGAAATTTCACAAACATCCTTTATGATTTTTTGTATAAAACTCAAAAAAATCAGCAGAGGAGTGGTAATGTGATTGAGGTCAAAAATCTGGTAAAACGCTATGGCAGTCACACGGCAGTCGATCATCTAAGTTTTACCGTGGAGAAAGGACAGATTTATGGATTTCTTGGTCCAAATGGTGCAGGGAAATCAACAACGATGAATATCATGACAGGGTATCTAGGCGCAACAGAAGGGGAAGTGTTGATTGACGGTCATGATATTTTAGAGGAACCGGAAAAGGCCAAAAAATGTATTGGCTATCTTCCTGAAATTCCGCCGCTTTATACAGATATGAAGGTTGGGGAGTATCTAAAATTTGTGGCAGAACTAAAAGAGATTGATCGTGAAAAACGGAGAGTCGAGATACAAAAAGCGCTGACAATGACAAAACTGCAAGACGTAGAGAATCGTCTGATTAAAAATCTGTCAAAGGGGTATAGACAGAGAGTAGGACTTGCACAGGCGATTATGGGATTTCCGGATATTATTATTCTTGATGAGCCTACTGTAGGCCTTGACCCGAAACAGATTATTGAGATTCGAGAGTTAATTAAAGAATTGGCGCAAGAACATACAGTAATTTTAAGTTCTCATATTCTTGCTGAAATCAGTGCAGTATGTGATCATATTATGATTATTTCAAATGGAAAACTGATTGCAAGCGATACTCCGGAAAATTTGGAAAAACAGATGTCAGACGCAGGAACGCTATATTTAGAAGTAAAGACAGATAAGGAGAGTCTGCAGACAATGCTTTCTGAAATTAGCGGACTGGGAAAATGGAGCGTGGAAGAAAAAGAAGATTCCTGCATTGCCACGATTGAAGAAGGAGAAAAGGAAGACCCAAGAGAGGAATTATTTTACGCATGTGCGCAGAGCCGATATCCGATTTTGATGATGCAGTACAAAAAGGCATCTTTGGAAGAGGTATTCCTTGAATTGACAGAAGCTGCGAGAAAAGATGCAGAACGTTTAAAGAACAACAGACGTTTTGGAGAGCGCCGAAAAAAGAAAGAACTAGTCAAAGAGGAGGCAAAAGAAGATGAAAGCAATTTATAAAAGAGAATTGAAATCCTATTTTGATTCCATGATTGGCTATGTTTTTATTGCTTTTCTTGTAGCAATGAATGGAATTTATTTTCTTTACTACAATTTGTTGATAGGATATCCGTATTATTCATATGTGCTGGGAGCAATGGAGTTTATCATTTTGATGGCGATTCCTGTCTTAACGATGAAATGTCTCTCGGATGAAAGAAGAAGCAAAACAGATCAGCTGCTTTTGACATCACCTGTCAGTTTACCTAAAATTATTTTGGGAAAATTTCTGGCAATGGAGACAGTCTTTGCAATTCCAATGCTGATTTTCTGTCTCTGTCCTATGATTATTCAGTCAAATGGTACAGCATACTTAAAAGAAGATTATGCAAGCATTTTTGCATTTTTTATGATGGGAAGTGTTTTTGTTGCAATTGGAATGTTTATCTCTTCTCTGACAGAAAGTCAGATTATTTCGGCAGTCGGAACGTTTGGAATTGTTCTTGTTATTTATCTGTGGCCTGGAATTTCCAGTATGCTTCCAAGTTTCCTCACCGACAATTTTATCACACAGATACTTCCGGATTATACGGTGACAGGTATCATGGATAATTTTACTTCCTATCATTTATTTGACGTTGGCGGACTTGTTTTTTATGTGTCGTTGATCTTTTTGTTTTTATTTTTCACGATTCAGTCCGTTCAGAAGAGACGGTGGAGTTAGGAGGTAATCGGCGTGGAGAAATTAAATAAAACAAAAAAGAAAACGGATATAAAGATAAAAAAGACAGCAAGCATAAAATGGAGAAACGGATCCTACAGTATTGGAATTATTATAGCCATGATCGCTATCGTATTAGTAGTAAATCTTTTAGTGGAACAGCTGCCGTCAAATATCAAAGAAGTTGATATCAGTACGAATCAGATTTATTCCATTGGAGATACCACAAGGGAAGTATTAAATGATTTGGAAGAGGATGTAGAAATCATAATTTTGGCGGAAGAGGGAAATATTGATCAAAGAATTGAGCAGTTAATTGACAATTATGTGTCTGCATCCGATCACATCACAAAAGAAATTGTAGATCCGGTACTTCATCCGTCAGCTTTGACCGAGTATGAAGCAGAAGCAAACAGTGTGATCGTGACTTGTGAGGCAACTGGAAAGCAGCGTGTGATTGGATTTGGAGAAATCATTGTCTATGATCAGATGGCCTATTACTACTACGGTCAATATCAGGAATCTGAATTTGACGGTGAAGGACAGATCACAAGTGCGATTTCTTATGTGTCACAGGAAGCGGAAAATAAAATCTATACAACAGAAGGACATGGAGAATCAAGTTTTTCTACGACAATTACAGATTTAATTGAGAAAGGAAATCTTGAAACAGAGTCCGTCAATTTACTGACAAACGGTGAGATACCTGAGGACTGTTATTTACTTGTAATCTATGCTCCGACAAGCGATCTGGCTGACGATGAAAAAGATATGATTCTTTCCTATCTGCAGACAGGCGGAAAACTTATGATTCTGATTGGGACAGGAGGAGAAAGTTTACCAAATCTGGAAGAAGTTATGGAGACGTATGGTCTGGAACTGGTAGACGGTTATATTGCAGACACTCAGAGATATTATCAGAATAATTATTATACAATTTTCCCTGTCTTTGACACGACAAGTGAAATTTGCAGTGGACTTGGAAGTGACAGTCTTGCACTTGTTCTAAATGCAAGAGGAATGCTGGCAACAGAAGATGTAAGAGATGGACTGACTGTAGAAGCATTTATGACAACGTCAGAAGATGGATATGCAGTGACAGGAAATAATGACAGTACACAGGGAACATATCTCTTAGGCGCAGTAGCAACAGAGACAGTTCAGATTGCGACGGCTTCTGATGCAACTTTAGCAGATGCAACAACTGCCGATGCACAGAACAGCTCAGATACAGAAGCGCAGACAAGAGTGACTGTGATCAGTGCTGGAACTTTGATTGAACAGCAGATTACGGATTCCTTTACTAATCTTGCAAATACAGATGTATTTATGAATGCAGTGACAGCAAACTTTGACGAAGTAGAAAATATTTCGATACCGGCAAAGAGTCTGGAGATTTCATATAATACCGTGACCAATCCAAATAGTTGGGGAATGTTGTTTATTGCAGTGATTCCAATTGGCTTGATTGTGATAGGACTTGTAATCTGGATCAGAAGAAAGAGAGCATAGGAGGAGGCCGCAATGAGCAAAAAGAAAAATTTAATTGTATTATTGATCGTGTTCGTGGCGTTAATCGTAGTATATGCGGCAACTTCTGCTTACAGCGACTATGCACAGCGAAAGCAAGAAGAGCAAGAACAAGAAGAATCAGAAGCAAACAGAATCTGGATTACTGATATAGAAGAAGTAAGAGAAATTTCTTATGATAACGGAACAGACAGTCTGGCTTTTGTAAAAGAGGATGAAGAATGGAAATATAAAGATGCGGAAGACTTTCCGCTGGTGCAGTCTTATCTGACTGCACTGGAGGAAACCGTATCTCATTTAGAGGCAACAAGAAAACTGGAAGGCGGCGATGAACTGGAAGCTTATGGGCTTGCAGAACCGGCTGCGACGGTAACAGTGACAGACAGTGACGGAAATGAAATTACATTGGGAATTGGAAATAGTGTAGACAGTGAATATTATTTAGTGGTAGAAGGAGAAGATATTCCTTATACGGTCAGCAGCACACTTTATAATGAGATCCAGTACAGCCTGTATGACATGGTTGAAATAGAAGAATTCCCGGATCTGTCAGAAGATACCCTTGTTTCTGTAGAAGTGACAAATGAGTCAGGAACTTATACATTAGAGAGACTGGAGGTTGGAACAGCAACTTTAGCAGATGCAACGACTGCCGATGCGACAGATGCGGATGCAGCTACAGTTTCAGAAGCACAGACAGAGACGGAGCAAGAAGAAGAGATTGAGACAGAAGCTGATACACAAGAACAAGATCAGACAGAAGCAGAGAGCGAGGAAGAAACAGAAGAAGAAGAGACGTATGCATGGTATCTGAACGAAAACGGAAAACGTTTTGAGATTGAGAATGAATCTTTGTGTAATACATTACTAAATGATTTATATTCCTTGTCTTTTGAAAGCTGTGAAAACTATAAGGGAGATGAAACAGAGCTGGAAGAAGCAGGATTAAGTCAAAGCGATATTTCCTTTACAGTAACTTATCTGGATGAAGATGGAGAAGAAGCAGAATTTACAGTAATTGTGGGAACACAAAAAGAGCAGGAAGAAGATGATACCAGCACGGTATACTATGCAAGATTCAGTGATTCTCAGGCAATCAATACATTGAGTGATACGGTAGTAGAAGACATCACTGGCAATCAGGCAAGCGACTATTTAGAATAAAGTTTCAGACAGACTGCGGAAACCCTGAAAGAGTTTTCGCAGTCTATTTTTTTGTTATATCGCAAATGGCGTCTTATAATAAAAAAAGAAGCTTCATGAAAAAAGCAGTCTTATTGAATAAAAAATACGTATCTTTCTCATTCTATTTTTATATGACAGGATACTAAGGGAAAAAGCCATATTATGATAGAGAAAAATGACTTTATTTATGACTGCCTTAGACTGAAAAAACAGAAAATAATTTAAAAAATAAATTATTTTTATAAAATAAAGAAATAAAATAAGAAATATAAAAATATTGTGGGGGGGGGGGTAAAAATATGATACAATATGAAAAGAAAAAATTGGAAAATAGGATTGAAGATGTGTACAAAAGAAAACAAAGCTGACATACGTATATCATAAAAAAGACAGTAACATTCTTGAATCAAAAGAGAGGAGAACAATATGACGGATCATTCAAAAATAAGAATGTTTAAAATAGGAATTTGTGACAGCAATATTGAGGTAATAAAAAAATATACGGATTTTTTAGAAGAGTGGCTGAAATCAGAAAAAAAGAAGTATCAGCAAACTAAGTTGAAAATATATGGCTTTTTAAAAAAAGAAGAGATTGATGAATATCTGAAAAATGGTCAAAACATGTTGGATCTTTTGATTCAAGATATAGAAATGGAAAAGAAAGACGGGATTAAAACAACAGAAGAGATTAAGAAAGGAGAACAAAATGTTGTAGTGGTGTTTTTAACAGATCATATACAATGTGACTTAGAAAGCCGTCTTTTAACAAACACTTTTTATTGTTTAAAAGATAATATGGAAGAATGGCTTCCAATCATGATTGATAAATTATGGCAGATGGAGAAAGGAGATGAAGAAATACTGGAATGGTCATGGAGAAAGAAAAAAAATATGATACCTATAAAAGATATTATTTATTGTGAAAGAGATCTAAGAATTACGTACCTTTACTATACGGGAGGAAATGCAAAATGTCACTTAAAATTAGATGAATTAGAGGAAAAATTGAACAGAAAGAAAAAAAATTTTTGCAGATGTCATAACAGTTTTTTGGTCAATCTTTCTTATATAGAGAAAATAGAAAAAGACGGACTGATTTTATCGGACGGCGATATTCTCCCAATCAGCCGGTCAAGAAAAAAGGAAACATTAAAACATTATGAAGAGTTAAAAGGCAATCAGATAATTTTTTAATCATCGGGAGAACAGAAAATCAGTTTGATTTGAAATATAAAAAGAGATCAACAGAAAAATCCGGCAGTACGATAGAAGAAGATTTTTTTAGACGAAATAAGAATTTTTGATACAATCCAAATAAGATATCAAATTGATAGCCGTTATGTATCAGATATCTGACCAGAGATACCATTTTGCAAATTGTGGATATCTTTGGTATAATAGCAAAATCCGAGAAAAATAGAATCGGAAGAAAGGATAGAAAAGTAAGAAAATGCCACAGACAAAAAAAGAAAAAAAACAAAGATTTCAGACAGTCAGAAAAGGAATGGGGATAGTTTTAAGCATTCTATTTTTGACTATCGCATGGATGCTGCCAGTGTATGCCGAAGGAGAACAGCTCAGTATTGAATTTTTAGATGTGGGACAAGGCAATGCGGTATTACTGGAATCTCAAGGACATTATGTGCTGATTGATGGAGGAGACCGAGAGACTTCTTCTTTTGTTGTCAGCTATCTGCAAGATAAAGGGATCGATACGTTTGACTATGTAGTTGCTTCTCATTATGATTCTGATCATTTGGCAGGACTGATCGGCGTACTGCATCAGTTTGGAGTGAATCAGCTGCTGACTCCCGATTATGTGAGTGATACCCAGTTGTATCAATCTTTCTGCGAAACGGCATCAGAGTATGATGTCGGGCAGATTCATCCTTTTCAGGAAGAGATTTATAACTTTGGAACAGCAACAATGGAAATTTTAGGACCTGTCTATTACGGGCACAGCGATGAAAACGAAGATTCCATCTGTATTCGGATAAAAAACGGAGAAACTAGTTTTTTAATCTGCGGCGATATCGGAGAAGAGACAGAGACGGAGCTGGTCCATACAGGGGTAAATTTAAAAGCAGATGTCTATCTGTTAAATCATCATGGTTCTAATACATCAAATACGCAGGAATTTTTAGACGCTGTACAGCCTTCCTATGCAGTGATCAGCTGTGGAAAGGAAAATTCCTATGGGCATCCAGGCAGTGATACGATGGCGAGACTGTCTGCACTGGAGATTCCCGTATATCGGACTGATATACAAGGAACAATCCGTGTAGAAAGCGACGGAGTAAATTTAATTTGGGAACAAGATCCTTGCAATGATTTTACGCCTGGGACAGCAGAAGAAAACAATCTATCAGAAAATACAGATGAAAGTGTGCAGACAGAATATGTACTTAATATAAATTCTATGAAATTTCATTTTCCTTCCTGCAGTGCAGCACAGAGGATTAATGCAGAAAACAGGCAGGACTATACAGGAGACAGAGAAACATTGATTGCGCAGGGATACAGCCCATGCGGAATCTGTAATCCTTAAACAGATTTTATGCTAAGACTCGCATAAGCGAGTCTTAGCGTGAATGAGGACGGCTTAGACCGACATAATACGACAGCGAATCTCAGAACCTTATCGCACTGCGTTTATCAGAGGGGAAAATGAATCCCACCGCAGCGCGATCTTTTTTCTATGTTTTAATAGACAGTGATCGTATAGTTTCGCATAAATGTTTCTTTCGAAGGCAGTGAAATAATGCCAGGTTTTTCTGAAATTTCGCCAGTAAATGAAAAATCATCACATCGGCCAATCCAAGGCTCCAGACAGATATAAGGCGCGCCTGGAACCGACCAGATACCAAAATTTGGGAAACCTTCACAGGATATAGAGATATAAGGGGTTCCGTCGGGATAACCGATTGCGGCCCATTCAATCTGCGTATCATCGAAAATAAGGGCATCATGGTCGAAAAGATCAGAAGAAATCGCTGCGCGTCCTTGGGTAAGCGGCAGCTGATACGATGTTTCTTTGACGGCTGTCCCTGTTTCCGGATCAAGAAGCAGATAGTCTAAATGATTTAAAAATGTGTGGAACAGCAGAAGGTAATCCGTCTGAACGGTATCTGGCAGAATTGGAACACGAAATGCAGGATGTCCGCCGATCGTAAAATACATAGTATCTAAATCAAAATTTACGACTTTCCATGTAACAGTGAGATCTCTGCCATTTAAAGAATGTATGACATCAAGAGAAAATTCAAACGGAAAATAACTTTTTGTCTCATCAGAAGATTGCAGGCGGTGAGTTACAGAACGGGATGTCTTTTCAATGCAGGAAAACTCCATATCTCTGGCAAAGCCGTGCTGATGTGTGTGAAATGTTTTTCCGTGATAACGATATTCATTGTGATAATGTTTGCCGACATGAGGGAACAAAATAGGAGCGTGACGTTGCCAGTAGGCAGGATCTGCCTGCCATAACACTTCACGTTCTTTTTCTTTGTCATAAATGCTGATCAGTTCAGCACCGTGATCATCAACGGTAATACGCAGCCAATCGTTTTCAATGGTATGTTTCATTACTTCCTCCTATCTGCCGTATGGACACGGCAATTTTCTTTTATTTTATCACAGAAATAGAAAATACGTTGAAGAAAAAAGAAATTTCTGGTACGATGAAAAAAATTGGAATGGAGGGCAGCAAAATGAAGATACAAAAAAAAGAATGGTTTACGATTCCTAATATTATGGGATATTTTAGGATTCTTCTGATTCCTGTTTTTGCATGGATCTATCTCAATGCATCATCCGAGAAAGATTATTATCTTGCCGCTGCAGTGATCGGCATTTCGGGACTTACCGATCTGTTTGACGGAAAAATAGCAAGAAAGTTCCATATGGTAACAGAATTAGGAAAATTTTTAGACCCGCTTGCAGATAAGATGACGCTTGGTGTCTTGATTTTATGTATGACGACGAGATTTGAGGGAATGAAAATTTTAATCGTTTTATTTTTGATAAAAGAGGGATTTATGGCAGCAATGGGAGCATTGATGCTGCGGCATAACGGGAGAAAACTGGACGGAGCAAAATGGTTTGGAAAAGTGTGCACAGCGTTTTCCTATGTGACAATCTTTGTGCTGATGCTGTTTCCGAATATCTCAAAGACAGCTGCTGACGGATGGATGATCTGCTGCGGAATCATTATGATATTGACCTTGATTTTTTATGTTCCGGTATTCCATAAAATGTGGAAAGAAGGAAGAAAATAGTTATTGACATATGATAATAATTTGATTATAATAATTATTAGCATATGACAATAAAAAAGGAGATCTCAGATGGCAAGACCAAATAAGAATAAAAGAGTCTGTCGTCTTCCTGTATATTGTGAATTCCAGGCAAAAGGCAGGATGCAGACACAGAGCAGACTGATTCTAAGTGTAGAAGAATTTGAAACGCTGCGTCTCCTCGATTATCTGGGAATGACACAGGAAGAATGTGCCATACAGATGGAAGTAGGACGTGCAACAGTACAGACATTATATACAGAGGCAAGAAAAAAAGTAGCACGGTTTCTGGTGGAAGGAACAGGATTGTTGATTGAGGGCGGAAATTATGAACTTTACCCTCAAGCAGGTGAGACAAGAGAGATCAAACAGAAAGGAGTGTTTCATATGAAAATAGCAGTCACTTATCAAGACGGAATGGTATTTCAACATTTTGGTCATACAGAGCAATTTAAAGTTTATACTGTTGAAGACGGAAAATTAACAGATTCACAGATTATCAATACAGATGGAAAGGGACATGGAGCGCTTGCCGGATTTTTAAAAGAACAGGGAATCGATACGTTGATTTGCGGCGGTATCGGAGGCGGAGCAAGAAACGCACTTGCAGAAGCCGGTATTGAATTATATCCGGGAGCAGCAGGCAACGCAGATGAACAGGTCTCTTCTTTCCTGGAAGGAAAGCTGTCCTATGATCCGAATACCCTTTGCTCTCACCATGATCATCACGGACATGAACACCATGAACATGGCAAATCTTGTGGACATCACGGATGTAAAGGACATGGACATGGACATTCATGCAATTCAGAAGAATAGGGAAAAGTAAGTACACCAATACAGCGGCAAGGAGTTAAGAAAATCCTTGCCGCTGCGTTTGTGTTTTTTCATTGATTACTTGCCTTGATAAAAAGAAAGAAATATGGTATGATTCTACATACAGAACAAATGTTTTAATAAAAGAAAATCGCAGCGAATGAAACGATGAAAGTATATGATAAAAGGAGATTGATATGGAAAAGATAAAGCATTTACTGGAACTTTGCAAAAATCATCCTGTCTTGATTCAAATGCATAATTTTCCGGATCCTGATGCGCTTGCTTCTGGTTTTGGACTGCAAAGACTTTTAAAAGAATGTGGAATAGAAGCCGTTTTATGCTATGATGGAGAACTGGATAAAAGAGCCTGTAAAAAGATGATAGAATCGTTTCAGATTCATGCTGTCCCGCTGAAAGAATTGGGGGAAATTTCGTATGATACGTTTTTGATTTGCGTAGATACTCAGAAAGCGGCAGGAAATATTACACCTCTTTGTGTAGAAATTCGGGCGGTCATTGATCATCATCCGACTTTTGCTCCGACATCCTATGATTATCAGGATTTACGGGAAGTGGGTTCTTGCTCTACGATGATTGCAGACTATTTTCGAAGGCTTCATATCATTCCTGATCATACGACAGCAAATGTGCTGAATTATGGAATAAAAATGGATACTCTTCATTTTTCAAGAGGAGTCAAAGACTTAGATATCGAAATGTTTCAGTTTTTAAATCAGTATGGAAATGTAGAAGAACTGAAAAAACTAGCGGACAGTAAGATGCTGTTTACTGATTTGAAGGCATACAGCAGTGCGATTGATTCGTTTCAGGCATATGGAACAATGGGAATTGCTGAGATAGAATTTCCGTGTTCCAATGATCTGATTGCAATGATTTCTGACTTTTTTCTGGGATTAGATGAGATTGACATGGCAGTTGTTTACAGCAGAAGAGAAGATGGAATCAAATTTTCTGTGCGTTCCAAAAAGACAGAGATCGACGCGGGAGAATGGATCAAGGAAGCAATTAAAAATTATGGGACGGGCGGAGGACATTCTTACATGGCAGGGGGACTGATAGAGACAGAAAACATAAAAAAATTGGGACCGTTTCCGTCTGAAACGATCCGCAATCTATTTTTAAGTGCAAAGTGGAGGATAAAAAAAGCTCAAAAGAAAGAGAACGACGCGAAGCTTTCGGAGTCAATTTAACAGATAGACACCTAGACTTAAGTAAGCTGCAAAACAGCACCATAAGAGATAGGGAATCTGTAAAACAGCAGCAATACGGTCAATCTGTCGAAATCGGCTTATCATCCACAAAATCACTGCAATCATTGCAAAAATCCACAGGGCGCCAAGCAGATAAGCGCCAAGTCCAAAAAATAAAAAGGTCCAGAAAACATTTAACAATAATTGTAAATAAAAGGGAACGAGAGCCGGAAGTAAGGACAGTTTCTCTTCCTTGCATTTTTTATAAATCAAAAAAGATGAGATTCCCATCAGAAGATATAAGAGAGTCCAGACAATCGGAAATACGATTCCAGGAGGACTAAAAGGAGGCTTCTCAAAGGAACGATAAGAATCTCCGATTTCAAGAAACAGTGTGGGAACAGAGCCGATGATAAGGGGAAAAAAGAGAAGAAATCCAGATACAATAGGGGATGTTTTTTTCATAAAAACCTCCAAAAATCATTCTATTAGAAGTATATGAAAAAAATCAACCGGTCATTCAAAAAAGTCTGGTAAATTTGAAAATGGGATTTCTGCTCTGTCCCTTTTGATTTTTTATAGAATCATCTTTTCAGAATTTTCCATAGAAACTTTTGAAACTATAAAGTTTCACGGTATTCCTGAGGAGACACACCGCATATTTTGCGAAAACATTTAGAAAAATGAGAAAAATTTCCATATCCCAGTTCCATTGAGATGACACTGACAGGCTTGTCTGTCGTCTTTAATTGTCTTTTCGCTTCTTCCATTTTTTGCTCTGTGATATAGGAAGAAAGTTTTTTTCCCGTCTTTTTTCGAAACATTCTTGAGAGATATTCAGAATTTAGGAATACTTGTTTTGCAATTTCTTCGCAAGTAATTGGTTTATCCAGATTTTGCCGGACGATTTCTTCTATTTTGTTTACAATAGATAGAGAAGCTGGAAGTTTTATCGTACGGCTTTTACTCTGCTCAGCTTCTTTTAACAGATTCTGAACTGCTATATGGAGCTGAAAAACATGCGTCTTAACACCAATGAAAAAATCAATTGTCATATCATAGTATAAATTTAAAAAAGAAGCAACTTGTCTGCACCGTGTATTGAGATCTTTTATGGAAATCGAAAAATCCAGCAGTATCAGATAGAGACTCGGAGAAAGTAAAATAGCAGGCGGGTCTCCATGGTGATCTAAAACGACTTCGTTTAAAATATTTTTGATTGCAAAAGAAAAAGTGCCGTCCATTTTCTTCTGATTTTTTTCCTGTGTTTCATCAATAGAAAACAGAATCGGAAGAAAACAGCGTTCGCGGTTAAAATGGATCGATTGCTGCTTTGCCTCCAGTGCAATATAGTCGTAGTCTTGATCTCGGTATAATCCAGTCGCAAAATTTCTCCAAAACTGTTCACTAAGAAGCAAGTCGCTGTTGTGCTGTCTTTTGATATAAAGGCGAAGAGAAGAATCCTCCTGAACTTTTTGAATAGCACGTTTTGTAATTTCTTCTACTGCTTCAATATCGATTGGCTTTAACAGATAATCCATTACGCCGTGTTTCAGCGCAAAGGAAGCATAGTCAAACCGAGAATGACAAGTAAGTAAAATTTTGATGACGTCTGGTGAATTTGTATCCATCCAGGAAATCAGATCGAGTCCAGAGCCGTTTGGCATCTCGATGTCAGAAATGACAATCTGGATGGATTGAGTCTGTAAAAGTTCTTTTGCCTCTATGATGTTACAGGCAGTAAAGATCTGATCAATACCAATATCATTCCATGGAATGACAACTTTTAAAGTGTTAAGAGTCAACACTTCATCATCGACAAGTAATAAATTCATGAGCTTCCTCCTTAAATTCAGCCATAGTGTGTGATGCAAAGGGTTCCGGTAAATGCATAGGAAGAAAGGCAGTAATTTTGGCTCCTCCGTATTCTTCCGTGTTGGAGAAGCTAAGAGAACATTTTGAGCCATATAAATAAGACAGCCTTCTGCGGACATTTAAAATTCCGATATGTTCATTGGAATAAGGTCCAGAACTAAGAGGCTGATTCAATTCTTTTAGCTGTTCTTCAGAAAATCCGCGTCCGTTATCGGAAATTTCAATTTTTAACATTTGATCTGGAGTGCAGACTGTCTGAACAGAAATAGTAATTTTCATATTTTCCATCTTAACATACGCATGCTTGATGGTATTTTCAACAAAAGTCTGAAGAAAGAGAACAGGAATTTTTCCTGAGAGGGCTTCCTCATTGACATCAATTACCGTATCAAAATTTGAGTTATAGCGCAGTTCCTGAATATGAAGATAATTTTTCATATGCTGAAGTTCTTCATCAACAGGAACAAGACTGTCAGAAGAACGAAAGGTATATCGAAAATAGTCCATCAGGCACCGAGACATTTCCAAAATCTCGCGAAAATTTTTAGTAAGAGCAAGATTATAAATAATGTTTAATGAATTTAGAAAAAAATGAGGTTTGATCTGAAGATTGAGGTACTGCAGTTCCGTATCTGCCTTACGCAGCTTCTCCTCATAAATCTGAACTTTCAGTTGATAAAGTTCCTGACACATATCATTAAACTGTTCTGTAAGTGCGGAAAATTCATTCTTTCGTTTTGAAACGGGAAGAAGAACGTGTTCCTGACCGTTTTTTAATGCATTCATTCCTGATACAAGCGTCTCGGTAGGCGTAATAATTTCTTTCCAGACAAAGGCCAGAACTACCAATGCTACAAGAAAAATAAAAATTAAAAAGAGAGAGGCATAGATAACATATTGCGTCAGACTTTTAAAAATATTTTGTGGAGTCAGATAGAGGGCAAGAGAAAAATTTCCGCTTCTGGATTCAGCAGTAATCAGCAGATTTTTGGAATTAGAATATTCGGAAGCATCTGCAAGCTGAATTTCAGGGAGTACCTGAAAGAAGGTAGAACTTTCCGAATCCTGCGACGAAAGAAAAAATAGAATTCCATCCGTGGATTCCTGTAATTTTTCCAGCGGTTTAGAAAGATGAGGAAGATACATCCAGGAACCGACAAAAAAATTTTGATACTGAATTACCTCATACAGAACCATTTCTCCTTCAATATAAAGAGGAGTCCAGTAACAAAAAACAGGAACAGAAGAAGACTCTTTTTTTGACAGTATGGTCTGCAGATAATCAGAAATCTGCTGTCGAAAAGAATACGATTCTCTTGCCTGGGAATACAAAATAAAAGTATCTGTATCGGTTTTAGCATCAAAAAAGAACAAAGCGTCTATATTACTGTACGATTTGATATAAGTCTGAAAATCGCGGTAAATCATAAGCTTTGTATTTTGTACGGTTTCTTCTGAATCAGAATAAAGATCAGAAAAATTATGCGACAGCACATAGCTTGAAAGGAAAGAAGAAGCCTGCTGCAGCTGCGTATCGATATTATCCATATATAAAGAGAGCGTAGTCTGAGTACTGGAGATCGCATCGTTTCGCATTAATCTTTGCGTATAGAAAATGGTAAAACCGTAAATGAAAAAAATAAGAACAAAAGCTGTGCCTAAAATCAGAAACAAATGAGTTCGGACAATATGGCGATGTTTGTGCTGTGCAAATGAGAACATAAAATCCCCCCTATTTCATATCAAATTTCTTTTTTAGATAAATTCTTACAGTGGTATATGCAGCTATTATGTGCAGACATTTTTGCGTTCTGCATCTATCATTTTTGCACGGGCAAAAGATCTATACATGACTGTTTCATTTTATTATAATAGAAAAAGAAGAAAAAGAGCAAGAACAGAAAAAGTCAAAATTGGAACATTTCAGGTCAAAAATATGGCAGAAAAGAGGATAGGAATGAAATATACTGATTACGCAAAGGAATTTATGCGAAAAAGAGGAATACGGAGGTTGAAAAAAATTACAAAACTGGTTCTCTCTTTAGTGGCTGTCAGCTTATTATTTGGCTGTGGAAAACAGGATGAAAGCACAGAAGAAACACAAAATACAGTGCCGGTAGTCCGCATGGGGACAATTACAAACACATGGAGAGACGAAACAGATTTAGAAGAGATCAATCAGGAGTTGGGAGATTTAACAGAAGAAAAAGCAGGTTTCCGCCTGGAACTGGTTTGGGTGGATCGGCTTGATTTTGAAAAATATGTCTATGGATTGACTGCACAGCAGCTTGACCTTTTTGTGATCTATGACAGAGATTATTATCGGTCGTACATTGAAAAAGGGCTGCTTTTAAATGTAGAGCCGTATCTGGATCAGTATGGATCTAATATTTTAGAGGTCCTGACAATTTCCAGAGAGGATTTGTACGAAGATGACGGACATATTTATGGGATTCCAAAGCCAATGCCTGATATTAATTCAAACGGGATTCTAATAGGAACTTCTTATATTCAGAAGTACGATATGGATGTGTCAACGATTACCTGTATGGAAGATATGGAGGAATTTTTAAAAGTCATAAAAGAGAATGAACCAGATGTGACGCCGATTGCGCCTCTTCAGTCGACAGTCGGCATTATCAGCCGGCAGCCGATAGGAGATATTTTAGATCGGATGTTGTCTATGGTTTACTTTGATGATGAAACTTTGACAGTCAGAAATGTCTATGAAACTCCGGAATATGAAGAACAGTGCAGATTAATCAGACGATGGTATGAAGCAGGATATATCGATCCGGATGTACTGACAATCAATGAAGGCGGAAGAGAAAAGGTGTACAGCAAAGATACCTTCTGCTCGGAATTTGTCATTCGTCCTGATGAAGTAGAATATGAGAAGGCTCTTTATGGGGATGATATTACGATTATACCGTTTGACCGATCACCTGTACTGACTACTAACGGCGTCTGGGAGATCATGTGGTGTGTCTCTTCTTCAACTGCGTATCCGAAAGAAAGCATAAAAGCAATTGATTTAATTTACAGCGATGAGCAACTGATTAATTTACTGCTCTATGGAATTGAAGGAAGAGATTACGTGACTTTAGAGGACGGGAGTCTGGATTTTCCAAGAGGACAGACGGTAGAAGATGTCGGATATTTTAACAGAGCAAAATGGCTGTTCAATCGGTATCGGTCAAAACGATGGAATGGTGTCTCTGAAGATATCAACGAAAAAATGAAACAGTTCAATGAAAGTGCGGTTGTCTCACCTGCGTACGGTTTCCGGCTGGATTACAGTAAGATTACGTTTGATTTAGAACCGCTTCGCGCTGTAATAGAAGAATATGACCGAAAGCTAGGATGCGGAGTACTTGATGTGGATAAGGCACTGCCTGAATTTCAAAGAAAATTAAGAGAAAATGGTTCAGAAGAACTTATTGCAGAGGTACAGCGTCAGTTAGATCAATGGAAGAAAACCAAAACAGATTAAAAAGTAAGGAGAAAGAGCAATGAAAAAAAGACAAGTAATGGCACTGCTTCTTGCAGGAACTATGGTTTGCAGTACAGGTATGACTGCATTTGCTGCTCATACAACGGATGAAGTAACAGAAATGGAAACAGCACATGCTGAACTTTCCAAAACAGCTGCAACAGAAGGTATGGTTCTGTTTGAGAATAACGGCGTTCTGCCCATGGCAAGCTCTGGAAAAGTAGCACTGTTTGGAAAAGGTGTTTACGATACAGTAAAAGGCGGAACAGGATCAGGAGATGTGAACCAAAGAGATGTGACGACGGTTTGGGAAGCATTCCAAAATGCCGGATATGAAATCACAACAGAAGAATATCTGGCAAATGCACAGGTCGACTATGAGGAAAAACAGGCAGCATTTGATGCAGAGGAACATGAAAGCCGTTGGATAACATATAAACACCAGGATCTGGAAATCACAGACGAAGAACTGGAAACTGCAAAAGAAGCAGATACTGCTATCTATGTAATTGCAAGAAACTCCGGAGAAGGCGATGACCGTACGATTTTGAATGAAGACGGTTCTTACTATAAAGGCGATTACTATCTGTCCGATGAAGAAACGGCAAATTTAAAGAAACTTGCAGAAAATTTTGAAAATGTAATCGTTTGCTTAAATGTCGGCGGCGTAGTAGATACTACTTTCTTTGATGAAATCAACAGTGAAATTCCGGACGGACTCGATGCACTGCTCCTTATGAGCCAGGGCGGACAGGAAATTGGAACAGCTCTTGTAGAAGTATTGACAGGAGAGGTCACTCCTTCCGGAAAGACAACAGATACCTGGGCCCAGGCTTACAGTGATTATCCGGCAAGCGCAATCATTGGAAACGCAGATGGTGATGCGATTGAAGAAGAATACACAGAGGGCATTTATGTTGGATATCGCTATTTTGATACATTTGGAAAAGAAGTTTCCTATCCGTTTGGATATGGACTTTCCTATACAGAATTTTCTACAGAAATTGTAGGAATTGAAGCAGACGCAGAATATGTGACAGTAACCGCTAAAGTGACAAACACAGGCGATACATATGCCGGCAAAGAAGTTGTAGAAGTTTATTTCTCAGCTCCAGACGGAGATCTTGAAAAACCGTATCAGGAACTGGCAGGATTTGCAAAGACAGATTTACTTCAGCCAGGCGAAAGCCAGGAAGTTACCATTTCTTATCTGACAAGCGAGATGTCCTCTTACAGCGAAGAAAAAGCAGCATATATTATGGAAGACGGAGAATATATTGTACGTGTCGGAAACAGCTCCAGAAATACTCATGTTGCAGGCGTATTGACACTGGAAGAAGAAACGGTTACAGAACAGCTTGCAAATACGTTCTCAGAAAATAATGAAGATCTGGAAGAGCTGAGCAACGAAGGAGCAACTCCATATACATACGAAGGAGAAGCAGATGAAATTGCAGCGGCTCAAAGAATCGCAATTGATCCGGCAGCACTTGCATCTGGTCCTGATGCAACAACAGAAGAAGATATGGCACGTATGGAAGAAGTACGTACTCAGACAATCTATACCTATCTGACAGAGGATGAAGCAACTGACTACCAGACAGTAGACAATGAAGAAGTTGTTATTGTAGACGCAGTAGAAAATGCTACCTTATATCAGGTATACAGTGGTGAAATTACGATGGAAGAGTTTGTTGCAAGTCTGACAGATGAGCAGCTCGCAAACATCGTAAACGGAAACAGCGGTGTAGATACGACAGAGACATTTATCGGAGCACAGGCAAACAGTGTGGAAGGTGCAGCTGGAGAAACAACAGGACTGTACTATGAAAGCAATGGTATTCCGAATGTGGTACTTGCAGACGGACCAGCAGGTATCCGTATTACACAGTCTTACACAAATGAAGACGAGACAGAGACATATTATCAGTTCTGTACGGCATGGCCGATCGGAACAATGATGGCTCAGACATGGAACACAGATCTTGAGCAGGAAGTCGGAGCGGCAATCGGAGCAGAGATGGTAGAATACGGCGTAACCTTATGGTTAGCTCCTGGTATGAATATCCACAGAGACCCGCTTTGCGGACGTAATTTCGAGTACTTCTCAGAAGATCCTTATATGACAGGTGCAATGGGAACAGCTGTGACACTTGGTGTTCAGTCTAACCCGGGTATCGGTGTTACGATCAAACATTATGCAGGAAACAATCAGGAAATCAACAGAAATACGCAGAATGATACCGTATCAGAGCGTGCTTTCCGTGAAATCTACTTAAAAGGATTTGAAATGGTAGTAAAAGAGGCACAGCCGATGGCAGTAATGTCTTCTTATAACTTTATCAATGGCGTTTATGCTGATTCTAACTATGATCTGTTAGAGAATGTTCTCCGTGGAGAATGGGACTTCCAGGGTATGGTTATGACCGACTGGGGCGCAGGATCACGTTCTATTATTTCCGAATCCTTACATGCAGGAAATGACCTGACAATGCCAGGCGGACAGCAGGAAAGAATTATCAACGCATTAGATCCGTCAGTAGAAGGAACAGATGAGCAGTATGTAATAGAAAGCAATGGCTTTAAAGATACAACAGTTATTCTTGGTGATCTTCAGAAGTGTGCAATGCGTGTTCTGAATATGCTTATGGATTCTTCTCAGTTTGCAAAAATGAATGCGGATCAGGGCGTAGAGGCACAGCCTTACACAACAGATGCAGAATTATTGACATATTGTGCAGTAGAAAAATCTGAGGTGGCAGCGAACTAATCAGATCATAAAAAAACAGGAAAGAGCAGGGCATACAGCGATGTATGTCCTGTCTTTTTATGCGCTAAAGCGGGAAGATCGTAAGAATAAAAATAATATTGACGGTATGAATATGCAAGAGTATAATCAAAAACATAAAATTTCAGAATACAGAGGAGGAAGAAAAAATGAAAAAAATGAAAGGGATACTTTTGGCGGCTGGTGTTGTCTGTCTGACAGGCACAGGTATTACTCAGAACGCTGTCTATGCGTCAGAGGCAGCAACTGCAGCAGAAGCAACATCCGCAGATGCCACACTGGTGCAGACAAATTGGTGGGATAATCTTCCAAGAGAAAGCTGGAGTCAGTTTGAGAAGGTGGATGTAGAAGATGACTGGTATTCTGTATATAAAATGCCGGGAGATGTCTATGCGATTTATGAAGATGGACAGTGGCAGGAAGTAATCAGCTATCTGATTCTCGGAGAAGAGAAAGCAATGCTTTGGGATACAGGACTTGGAATTGGTGACATCAAATCTGTAGTCGATAAGCTGACAGATCTTCCTGTGTTTGTGTTAGTATCCCACAGCCATCATGATCATATTGGCGGTATCTCACAGTTTGATGAAGTATGGTGCTATGATTCGGAAACTACAGTGGAAAAGTTAACAGCAGGGAATCCACACGAAGAAGTAGCAAGCGAAGTAGCAGAAGGAACTGTATGGAAACAATTTCCCGAGGGATTTGATCCGGAAACTTATTATGAACCGGGCAAAGCTCCGACGAACACTGTAAATGACGGAGATATGATTGATCTTGGAAATCGTACATTGGAAGTTGTGACAACACCGGGACATACGGCTGATTCTATTATGCTGATAGATCAGGAAAACGGATTGCTCTTTACAGGAGATACGTATTATCCGGCACCCCTGTATGCATTTTCAGATGATTCCGATTTAAGCGAATATACGGCAAGTATGAGAAAGATCGCAGATAAGGTGGAAGAGATGGATCTTGACTGGATTTATGCTTCCCATAATGAAGTAGTACAAGGAACTGAGATTTTGTCGGAAGTGGCAGATGACATGCAGATGATCTTGGACGGAGAAAAGACAGAATATGAATTGGGAGACGACGGACTGCGCTATTATGACTTTGAACATAATATTAGAATTATTACACTGGACAATATTGACTGATTGAAAAATTAAAAATAAATGAGAAGATAAAAAAATAGAAGCACATCTCTTGAAAGGCGAAAATGGCAGAAGAGATGTGCTTTTTAGTTGGTTTTTAAAAACACTTAAAAATTTAAAAATAAACCGGAAATACAAGAGATATCAGAAGTTCTGTGATATACTGTAATTAAATAATTCTAAAATAAAAATAAGTGCAGAAAAATGAATTCTATAAAGAGGGAACAGAGATGAAAGGAAGGATAAACTTAAAAAAAATAGCTGAGATTTTTATTGTAACATCGGGTGGATTCATGATGATGTTGGGCATGAATCAGCAGATGCAAACGAATGCGGAAGAAATTACTACAGTAAAAATGATACTTTGGACACCATATTGTTCGCAAGAAGAGTTTGATCATGTTCTTGAGAAAATTAACGAACGATTGAACGATCAATTACAGTTACAACTGGAAGTCAGTTTAATTCCTTCAGGAAATGAGGCTTTGACCAAATATTTGATGGATAATCCAGATGCAGACATTATTTATACAGGAGATTTTCAGAAAGCTTTTGAAGAGAATCTTTTAATGCCGCTGGATCATTTACTAGAAAGATACGGACAGGATATCCTAGCTGTTCTTCCAGAGGAATATTTATCGTACAGTCGCAGAGATGGAAAACTGTACGGTCTTCCAAGAAATATTGAGATTGCCAGCGCAGACGGTATTGTTATGAGAACAGATCTGCTGGAAAAGTATAAAATTAATTCGGAGGATATCAAGACGTGGGAAGATGTTGGAAAGGTATTAGAGAAAATTACGGCAAATGAATCGGACATATATGGAATGATACCGAATCTGCCCGTTCAGGTTCCTTCTATAGAGGCGAGTATAGGGACGGTTGTAGAAGGAGAAAAAGGATTAGAAGCGGTCAATTATTTTGAAACAGAAGATTTTAGAAAATGGGCACAACGAATCTATGACTGGGGACAGAAAGGATATCTCTATCAATTAGACAATTATCGTTATTCTTCCGGAACAACACGAGGTTTGCTTTATCAGCTCATGGAAGAAGGATATTTGTTTTCTTATATGGTGGGATACAAACCAGGCATAGCAGATCAGGAATCAAAAAATTTTGGAAGAGAATTGACAAAGATACAAATGAGTCCTCAAGTGATTACGAATTTTTCTTCTTATCAGAGTGAATGGGGAATTTATTCAGGCAGCACACATCCAGAACAGGCGATGCAGATTTTGAATTTTCTTTATAAAGATAAAGAAATTAACAATCTTTTTTGCTGGGGAATTGAAGGAGAACATTATCAAAAAAATGAAGACGGAATGTTGATATTACCAGAAAAAGAACCACAGAGCGATTATTTTTTTAATCGTAATTGGATGTTGCCTAACGGATATATCGCCGATAGCTGGGAGAGTGATATTCCTAACCTTTTAGAAGAAGTAAAAATATTTAATCAGGAAGCGGTATATGCTCCCGATTTTGGATTTTGGTTCAATGATTCTCAAGTACAAGTGGAGCTGGAACGATGTGTGGAGGTTGTCAATGCATATTTGGATGGCTTTATATGCGGTAAATTTGATCCAGATGAGATGATCCCTATGATGAACTCTGAGTTGGAAGCGTGCGGAATTTACGATGTGATTGAAGAAAAACAAAGACAGTTAGAAGAATGGGAAGCAGAACAAAACTCTGTGCTTGAGTAAGATTAACGGAAAATGAAAAGTCTCAGACGGTTTTTTGAAAGAATTTTCTTTTTCTTTTCTATATAATAAGCATAGCTACAAAGAAGCAAGGTATTATTAAAAGATGAGAGGAGAAATTGAAGATGAAAAGAAGATATTTATCAGCATTGCTTGCAATGTCCATGGTGATGACTTCAGCTTCCGGAATGACTACTTTTGCGAAGACAACAGATCCTGAAATTTCAGAACGCGAAATACAGAATTCTGAATTTTCAGCTCAAATTGCAACAGAAGGCATGGTACTTCTGGGGAATAATGAATTAAGTGATGGAACGAAATCTTTACCGATTGACACAAAGACAGTTGCTTTATTTGGAACCGGAGCTGTTGCAACGATTAAAGGCGGAAGAGGATCAGGAGCAGTCAATAATAGAGACACATTGAGCCTGTATGATGCTTTGATACAGAACGGATATACGGTGACAAGCGCAGGAACGGATCCATCTGATCCAGGCGACTACATTATGAAGTACGTAGATGAGTTGGAGAGACAGTCTGAATTGGAAAATGGCATCGGAAATTATATCATTGCTGCAGGCGGTATGGGAGTGGCAGGCGCAATTGAGACAGAAATTACAGATGAGATGATCGAAGCTGCAAAGACAGACTGTGATACGGCAATCTATATTGTAGCCAGAGACTCCGGAGAAAACTGTGAGAAAGCTAATGTTCCGGGCGATTATTATCTGTCAGAACTCGAATACAAAAATTTACAGAAAGTATCGGAAAATTTTGAAAATGTAATTGTGCTTTTTAATACGGGAAATGCGTTAGATACCAACTTTTTCAATGGAAAATCTCCATATAGCGAAGAGGAAGGCGAGTATGTAAAGATGAACCTTCCGGACAATTTCGCATTTGATGCAGATCAGTTTGACAAGGAAAAACATTTGTATTATATTCCAGATCCTTCAGAAGGAGAAATTCAGTCGGGAGCAGGAACCGGCATTGTAAACGGTGTTTCTATGGTGCCGATTGGAGAGGATGCAGAGTTTGATTACGATCTTGCAGATCCGGAGACAGATAAGACAAGTATTAGTTCCACAGCAGGCTATTATTATTGGGATCCACAGTATGGTACAGAAAATACTGCAGTCAGTGCACCTCGTTATCGAAGTGTCATCTTTAATCATTATCAGGATTTCTTCTATACATATAACAGTGATACGGATACCTATGAGTTGGTAGACAAAGATGAACGTTACGATAAAGAAAAAGATTATTATATGTATAATGTATTCCGTAAAATTGAAGGAGTGGATTCTCTTGTCTATGTTTCACAGGCGGGACAAAACGGCGGACAGGCAATTGTAGATATTTTAAACGGTACAGCAAATCCATCTGGAAAATTGACAGATACCATTCCGGTTGACTACTACGATATTCCATCTTCTGAATATTTTGCTCACAACGATGGAGTAGCAACGGATGAAGATTATTTTGACGACATTTATGTGGGATATCGGTATTTTGATACATTTGGTGTAGAACCAGCTTATGCTTTTGGATATGGACAGTCCTATACCACATTTGAAACGACGGTAGACAGCGTAACTGCAGATGAAGTAACAGTAGAAGACAATAAAACATCCGGAAAAGTGACAGTAACAGCAACTGTTACGAATACTGGAGATGTGGCAGGAAAAGAAGTTGTGGAAGTATATTATTCGGTACCCGCAACAGAATTAGAAGAGCCAGCGAAAGAACTTGCTGATTATGAAAAGACGGATTTGCTGGAACCAGGAGAGAGTCAGACTCTGACAATTTCATTTGATATTGCAGATATGGCATCTTATGATACGGAAAGCAGCAGCTATATTCTTCAGCAGGGAGAGTATATTATCCGTGTTGGAAATTCCTCCAGAGATGATGACACAGATGCTTATAATACACTAAAAGCAGCAGCAAAACTGAATGTGGCAGAGACGACAGCAATACAGCAGTTAAAATCAGTAGAAGGTGGTTTGACTACAGTAGATGGAATCCTGACAAATGACGGTTCTCAGTCTATCTATGCAGGAGAAGACACAAGTGATCTGGAAATAGTAGAGATTACTTTTGCAGACGATTATGTGACTCCAGCAGTGGAATATGATTCAGAGGATGTAACAGTCTATGTTTCTGATTCTACCGTAGAAGAATATGCTCCATATCTTGCATTAGACGGAATTGAAGAAGTGGCAGATGGAGCAGTGGGCAGCAATTCTTACGAAGCGTATGCGGGGAATGCAGTATCCTATCATGTAAATGTGAAAAAATTTGACGGAGATTACAGTCAGTATACTTTAAAAGATGTATATGAGGGAACGATCACTTTAGAAGAATTTGTATCAGCCATGACAATTGAGGAACTATCTAATATGGTAGTAGGACAGTCAGATACGATTGTTAACGGAGCAGCAGGGGTAACGTATGGAAACAGTGAAAAAGGAATCACAAATATGGTACTGGCAGATGGACCGGCTGGACTTCGCATTACTCCGGAATATGAAGATGAGAATGACGGACAGACGTATTATCAATATTGTACGGCTTGGCCGATTGGAGCTTCGGTAGCAATGACATGGAATAAAGAGTTGATCCGCCAGATGGGTGCTTCTATAGGAGACGAAATGCTGGAGATGGGAGCTACGCTTTGGCTTGCACCGGCAATGAATATTCACCGTAATCCATTGTGCGGACGTGGATTTGAGTACTACTCAGAAGATCCAGTGATTTCAGGCACAACGGCAACTTATATCACACTCGGCGTACAGTATGGAGCAGATAGTGAGCCGACAGCCGAAAATTACCGTGGTATCGGCGTTACACTGAAACACTATTATGGAAATCAGCAGGAAACCTTCCGTCAGTTTACAAATAATAATATTACAGAACGTGCTATTCGTGAAATTTATCTGAAAGCATTCCAGATGACAGTAGAAGACAGTAACCCGGCTGCAATTATGACATCCTATAATCTGAATCAGGGAGTTCCGGCAGCAGATGATTATGATATCTGTACGGTTCTTCCGAGAGAAGAATGGGGATTTGACGGAGTTATCATGACAGACTGGGGCGGCGGAAGTGGAACGCCTGGCATCATGATGCATGCAGGAAATGACCTGGTAATGCCAGGAAGATATCCGGAATTGATTGTGCAGGCCTTAGAAGGAACAGCGCTTCGAACAGGAAAACAAGAAGAACAGGAAGGACCGGCTGTCCATATCAGCATCGGCGATGTACAAAAGAGCGTCATTCATATTTTGAATGTTGTAATGCAAACAGTGCCATTCCAGGAATCTCTCATAGCAGAGAATGTAGAGACAGAGGAAATAGCTGAGAGAGTTCAGATTTCATTTGAAATTGTTAATGAATATAACAATGTAGTAAATGAAATAGAAATGAGAGTTGGAGATACAGTTCAGCATCAGGCAAGAACTTCAGCGGAAAATGCACAGATTGTTTATACTTCCAGCGATGAAGCTGTAGCAACAGTAGATGAGAATGGAACAGTGACAGCAATTGCTGCCGGTTCAGCAACGATTCGTGCATCTTTGTCTGAGACAGAATATGCAGAATATCGTGTTACTGTGACAGAATAAATTAAAACATGCCATCGGCATTTTAAGACAGTGTGTCGGCGACAAAAGCCTCAGGGTTCCAAATAACAGACGGATTCCTGAGGCTTTTTAATTTTAAATATCCAAAAAGAACAGTCCAGATGCGATAAATGATGCGTTCAATATGAGAATCCATGAGGAATTCTTGAATTTTTCATAGAATCATAGGATAATGATAAAAAAGCGATTTATGCTAGAAGTTCTTTTCAGCCCAGTATAACTTCGCAAAATATTTTCATTTTACAGGAAACGAAGTTTAATATTATCTCAAATAAAATACCAGCGTAAAAATAGGTAGTGTCAAATAAGTTATGAAAAAACAGAGCCAAAGAAATAGGCTCAGATTGAACCTTGAAAATTGCAGATATGATGTTTGATGGCAGCTTACGCCACCCTTGACAGCACACAAAAGCAATGCT
>CALWCS010000023.1 GCA_944376425.1 uncultured Lachnospiraceae bacterium
TAGCCAAATTCAGGAAGAACGGATCCGTTTCATCTATCAGTGTGGGGCCAGACACATCCTTTTTGAGGAAGTCATGACTTTAATAGCATAGGGGCATTGTGCAGTTTTTTAATTTGCTCATTTATAGGAGACAAAAGACAGAGAAAGGGAGTAAAATGAAAAGGTTAAAAGCAAAGTGGGGGGCAAACTGGAAAGCATGGAGTTTTGTGCTTATTATGTTCTTAATGTTTCTGATCTGGGCAGCAGTGATTCCGTTTGATTCTGCACCGGATGAAGCGATGCGCTTTCAAATTCCCGCTTATATTATGAATTACGGAAAACTTCCAAACGGGACAGACCCCTTAATCCGGGACGCACAGTGGGGAATTTCTTATGGATTCGGACCGCCTCTTTCAGCAATGGTCAGTGCGTTTTTTATGAAGATAATTGGAATTTTTTCAAAAACAGATGAGGCATTCCGCTATGCCTGCCGCATGGTCAGCGCACTGAGCGGAGCAGGTGTCATTGGAATGACAATTTTGATTGCTAAGAAGAAATTCCGCGGAGAAAAGAAGATTTTGTTTCTTTCCCTTGTCGCTTTTTTACCACAGTTTGTATTTTTGAGTTCTTATATCAACAATGATGCGATGGCTCTGCTGGGGACGGCCGTGATCATCTATGCATGGATTTGCGGACTGGAGACGAAATGGAATCGAAAATCATGTATTATTTTGGCACTTGGAATTTCTGTCTGTACTTTGACGTATTACAATTCCTATGGTTTTATTTTGTGCAGTATTTTTTTGTTTGGAATTTCTGTTTTATATCAGAAACAGGGAATCAAAGGACTTTTAAAAAAAGGACTGCTCATATCGGCGATTGTAATTGTACTGACCGGATGGTATTTTGTCAGAAATTATCTGCTGTACGACGGAGATTTTCTTGGTATGGCAACTAGTACAAAATATGCAGAACTTTATGCAATCCCTTCTCTGAAACCGTCGATGCGTCATACACCTATGAATGACGGACTCTCTTTAATAGAAATGTTTGAGGATGGACAGTGGTTCTACTCTTTTTATATCAGCTTTATCGGAATGTTTGGATATATGGAGCTGATGCTGCCTGGATGGGTATATACTATCTATACCGATCTTTTCTGGATGGCAGCGATTGGCGGAATTTGGTATTTATGGGACTGGATTCGACAGAGAAAAAAATATGGACGGGTACAAAGAGAAAAGAAAGCATGGGACAGACATCTGTTTGATCTAATGATGCTGATTGCGGCGATTATTCCCAATCTACTGAATATCTGGTATTCTTACAGCAGTGATTATCAACCACAGGGACGTTACAGTATGCCGATGCTGATTCCTCTGATGTATTTTGTGGCAAAGGGAATCGGTGTTTTGAAAAAGAAACTGCTCAAAGAACAGATGCAAAAGCGTACTACAGTTTTTGTGTGCGGGGTGCTTGGAGTGATCGTAATCTGGAGTCTCGTTGGAACAATCATCCCTTATTATCACGGATAACACGGAATAGGCTATAGCAGATGGAAAAGGACTTGCGTCTTTTTAGGAAAAGAGCAATAAGACGATATCAGTAGGAATGGCTAGAGAGAAATAAGGACAGGAAAGGGAAAAACAGATGATTGATTTTAATATACCGCCGTATACGGGAAAAGAATTGACTTATATTAAAAAAGCCGTAGAATCTGGAAAAATCTGCGGTGATGGAATTTTTACAAAGAAATGTTCTGAGTGGATAGAGCAAAGATATGGAACAGCAAAAGCACTGCTGACGACTTCATGTACTCATGCTCTTGAAATGGCAGCCCATCTTGCTGAAATAAAACCGGGAGATGAAGTGATTCTGCCTTCCTATACTTTTGTGTCCAGTGCAGATGCCTTTGTTTTAAGGGGCGCGAAGCTTGTATTTGTTGATATTCATCCGGAAACGATGAATATCGATGAACGGCTGTTAGAAGAAGCGATTACGGAGAAAACGAAAGCAATTGTACCTGTCCACTATGCCGGGGTAGGATGCGAGATGGAAACCATTATGAAAATTGCAAAAAAACATCATCTTCTTGTGATTGAAGATGCGGCACAGGGAGTGGAAGCATTTTATAAAGGCAAGGCACTTGGAACGATCGGAGACTTTGGATGTTACAGCTTCCATGAAACAAAAAACTACAGTATGGGAGAAGGAGGAGCAATTCTGGTACAGAGACCGGAATACATAGAAAAGGCAGAAATACTCAGAGAAAAAGGAACAAATCGATCTAAATTTTTTAGAGGAGAGATTGATAAATATACATGGGTTGACTTTGGATCTTCTTATCTTCCAAGCGAGTTAAATGCGGCGTATCTGTGGGCACAATTAGAATGTTCCGAGCAGATTTTAAATGACCGTATGACGACTTGGAATTTTTATCATGAAAGTCTTCTGGATTTGGAAAAGAAAGGAGATCTGGTACGTCCCTATATTCCTCCTGATGTGACACACAATGCCCATATGTATTATATAAAGACAAAGAACTTAGATGAGAGGACAAGACTGATTTCATTTTTAAAAGAAAAAGGAATTCACTGTGTATTTCACTACATACCGCTTCACTCTTCAGAAGCAGGAAAACGGTTTGGGCGTTTTTGCGGAGAAGACCGATATACGACAAGAGAAAGTGAACGGCTTTTAAGACTCCCGCTTTATTATGGAATGAAAGACACCGACCGACAATATGTAACAGAGATGCTTCATGAATTTTACCGCACAAAATGAGAAGGAAATAATATGAAAAAAGAAAAAATTGCGTGGAAAAAAATGTTGAAAAAATTATCTCCCTATACTATTCATAAAGGAATCCTCTATCTGAGACACTATGGGATAAAAGAGTTTGCCATAAAATTTGCGGAACGGTTTGAAGAGTCGGATATTGACTACCAACAATGGTTTTTAGAGCATCGGGTGACAGCTGAAAAGCTGAAACTGCAAAGGCAGATGCATTGGAAAAATCCGATTGTAATTAGTATTATAGTTCCTGTCTATAAAACACCGGAACGATTTTTAAGGCAGATGATTCAGTCGGTCAGAAGACAAAGTTATCCTTACTGGGAACTATGTCTTGCTGACGGAGGGGAAGAGGATGAAAAAACACGGCAGGTTATCTGTGAATATCAGAGGAAAGACAAAAGAATCCAGTATCAGAAATTACAAAGAAACAGAGGAATTGCCCAAAACACGAATGAGGCAATGGATATGGCAACAGGAGATTATCTTGCATTTTTAGATCATGATGATGAGCTCGAATCAGATGCTCTCTATGAAATAGTAAGAAAGATAAAAGAAGAAGAAGCCGATGCGATATATACAGATGAAGATAAAATTTCTTCAGATGGAAAAGAATTTTTTCAGCCTCATTTTAAACCGGACTTTAATCTGGATCTGCTCCGCTCTAATAATTATATCTGTCATTTTTTTGCAGTAAAACGGAAGATTGCAAAAACGGCAGGAGGTTTTCGAAAAGAATTTGAAGGAGCCCAGGACTACGATTTTATTTTTCGATGCATTGAAAACAGCCAGAAAGTAGCCCATGTACCGAAAATTTTATATCACTGGAGAACACACAAGGCATCTACTGCTGATAATCCTCAGAGTAAGCGCTATGCATTTGAGGCGGGAAAGCGTGCCATTGAGGCTCATTTAAAACGTAGTCAGGTCAATGCCGAGGTTTTTCATACAAAAGATTATGGATTTTACCGTGTGAAATATGAAGTAAAAGGAACACCTCTTGTCTCAATCATCATTCCAAATAAGGATCAGATTCCTGCTTTGAAAAAATGTCTGGAGTCGATTTGGAAATACAGTACGTATAAAAATATAGAGATTTTGATTGTAGAAAATAATAGTGAAAAACAAGAGACATTTCAGTTTTACAAAAAAATCGACGGAAAAAATAAGGTCCGTGTGCTTTATTGGCAAGGAACGTTCAACTTTTCTAAAATTAACAATTTTGGAGTTTCTCAGGCAAAAGGAGAGTATCTGATTTGCCTGAATAATGATGTGGAAGTGATTGCTCCAGATTGGATCGAAGAGATGGTAGGACATTGTCAGAGAAAAGAAGTCGGAATTGTTGGAGCGAGACTGTATTATCCAGACCATACGATTCAGCATGCGGGAATCGTAATAGGGATGGGGGGAATCGCAGGCAGTATGTTTGTGGGAATGGATGGAAAAAGGACAGGATATCTGCATAAAGCAGGGATTCAACAGGATATGAGCGCAGTGACGGCGGCATGTATGATGGTAAAAAAGAAAGTTTTTCTGGAAGTGAAAGGATTTGAAGAAAAACTTGCTGTGGCATTTAATGATGTTGACTTTTGCCTGAAGGTGAGAAAAAAAGGTTATTTGGTTGTCTATGATCCGTATGTGGAATTATATCATGATGAGTCAAAGACAAGAGGAGCAGAAGACACAAAGGAAAAAGTAAGACGTTTCCAAAATGAAATCGAATATATGAGAAAACGATGGATAGATCTTTTAAAGCAGGGAGATCCTTATTATAATCCGAATTTATCCTTGAAAAAATGGGATTATTCGATTCGTCCCTAGGAGAAAAGAGATGGAGAAAAATAAAATAGCGGTATCTGTAGTAATTCCAAACTGGAATGGGAAGGGATATTTGGAACCGTGTCTTGACAGTTTGAGAAAGCAAAGTTTTCGAAACTTTGAGATCATTGTGGTAGACAATGGATCAAAAGATGAAAGTATCAGATTGATAGAGACAAAGTATCCGGAAGTACGGTTGATAAAGCTTAAAACGAATGAGGGATTTTGCAGAGCTGTCAATAGAGGAATTCACATATCGAAAGCTCCGTACGTTCTTTTACTCAATAACGATACGTATGCGGAGAAAGATTTTGTAAAAGAAATGTTTTTGGGAATACGGAAGAAAAAAAAGTGCTTTTCCTGTCAGGCAAAAATGATGCAGATGGCAAATAAGGAGCTTATGGATGACGGAGGAAATTTTTACAGTGCGTTAGGATGGGCGTTTGCAGTGGGAAAAGGAAAGCCGGAGAAATGGTATGAAAAAGAAAGCGAAATTTTTTCTTCTTGTGCCGGAGCGGCGATTTATCGAAAATCTATTTTGAAAAAGATTGGATTGTTTGATGAAACACATTTTGCATATCTGGAAGATTTGGATCTGGGATATCGTGCAAAAATATATGGGTATCACAATTGGTTCCTTCCACGGGCCAGAGTGTACCATGTGGGAAGCGGGACAACAGGAGCACGGTATAACAGCTTTAAAGTAAGATATTCAGCGAGAAATAATCTGTATCTGCTCCATAAAAATATGCCGTGGTGGCAGATGATATGGAATTTGCCCTTTTTATTATGCGGTTTTGCAGTGAAAGGAGCATTCTTTCAGAAAAAGGGATTTGGCAAAGAATACCGCCAAGGACTAAAAGAGGGGATTTCTCTTTGCAGAAGCAGAAAAAACGTCAAATATCGAAAAGGAAATTTTAAAAATTATTTAAATATTCAGATAGAATTATGGAAAAACATAAAAAAATCTGTGTTTAGATAAATAAAAAAATCTTAAAAAAGTCGAAAAATCCGAAATCATAGTTGCCCTTTGAAAAAGGATCATGTATGATAAAAAGGATAGACATAAAGCACAGAGGTGAGATATTTGATTAAGGATAATCAAAAATATTTTAATCGGCTGCATGTAGTAATTGATGGATGTGTGATCGCAGTATCGTATTTACTTGCGTGGTATCTGCAATTTACCTTCTTTGTAGAGGAAGAAGTCGGGAAACTTTCTGATAGAGTCTATCTGTCTACACTGCTTGTTGTAATACCGGGTTTTTTACTCTTATACTGGATTTTCCAAATGTATACGCCAAAAAGAATACAGGGCAGAAGACTGGAATTTGCCAATATTGTAAAAGCGAATATGATCGGATTGCTGCTTTTTATGGCAGCTTCTTTCCTTGTAAGACAGATGGATTTTTCAAGACAGATGATTTTAAATTTTATCGGATTAAATGTTGTGCTGGAGACTTTGACACGCAATGTTATCCGAAAAATTTTGATGGATCTTAGACGCAACGGAAAAAATCTGAAGCATATTATTTTGGTTGGATACAGTCGTGCGGCAGAGGAATATATTGACCGAATCAAACAAAATCCTCAGTGGGGATATCAAGTACAGGGGATTTTAGACGACAATGTAAAAGAGGGAAGTGCCTATAAAGGAGTGCGGGTACTTGGAAAAAACCAGAGACTGCCGGAAATCCTTGCAGAAAACGACCTGGATGAAATAGCAATCACACTGGGATTAAGTGAGTATTATAAACTGGAACAGGTAGTGGCACAGTGTGAAAAATCGGGTGTTCATACAAAATTTATTCCGGATTATAATAATATCATTCCGACAAAACCGTACACGGAAGACTTACAGGGACTGCCTGTTATCAATATTCGTCATGTGCCGCTGACAAATACGTTTAATGATTTTATTAAAAGAGTAATGGATTTCGTAGGGGCGATTGGAGCTCTTATACTGTTTTCACCGTTGATGCTGCTGACAGCATGTATGATTAAACTGACCTCACCTGGTCCGCTGATCTTTAAACAGGAAAGAGTAGGGAGACATAATAAGAACTTTTATATGTATAAATTTCGCTCCATGGAAGTACAAAAAGAGCAGGATGAAAAAGCAGCATGGACGGTTAAGAATGATCCGAGGGTAACCGGAATCGGAAAATTTATTCGCAGGACAAGTATTGATGAATTACCTCAGCTGTTTAATGTAATAAAAGGAGAAATGAGTCTGGTTGGACCAAGACCGGAACGTCCCCAATTTGTAGAAAAATTTAGGGAAGAAATACCGCGTTATATGATTAAGCATCAAGTACGTCCCGGAATGACTGGCTGGGCACAGGTAAATGGATATAGAGGAAATACTTCTATCAGAAAAAGAATAGAATACGATCTGTACTACATTGAAAACTGGACGATTGGTCTTGATATAAAGATTTTAGCTTTAACAATTTTTCATGGATTTGTGAATAAAAATGCGTATTAATATCAGTAAGGAAGGGAAGACAATGGCAAAGAAGCGAAATCAACAGGAAAATGGATATGGAAATGCCGGTGGTTTTGAACAGAATCCATACGGCAGCAATTGGGTACAGAATCCTCCTCCTGGCAATGCCGGAGGATACTATGGGTATCAAAATGGAAACAGGAACGGAAATTATCAGGGGACCCCAAATCCGGACGGCAGGCAAAACGGTCCTTATCCAAATCAGGGTTACGGCAGTTATTATCGGGAAAATGCTTATCAAAACGGTTCTTATCCGGGAGGTCCTAAAGATCCGAGAAAAAAGAAAAAAGGAAAAAGAAAAGCGGTAATCTTTGGAATAGAAATAGCGGTTCTGCTTATTTTTGCGGTAGGATTGTTTGTCATGAGCAAATTTAACAGACTAAACAGTGATCCGATTGAAGACGGCGCGATTATTGTCAATGATCTTACGAATGTGGAAAGCGAAGTGCTGACAGGATATACGAATATTGCGCTCTTTGGAGTAGATTCCAGAGAAGGAACTCTGCAAGAAGGAGCTCACAGTGATGTGATTATGATTGCAAGCATTAATAATGCAACAAAAGATGTAAAGCTAGTTTCGGTATACCGTGATACGTACTTGGACAATACAAACGGGGAATATCGCAAAGCGACAGAATGTTATTATAATGGCGGACCGGAACGTGCTATCAATATGCTTAACAAAAATCTGGACTTAAATATTCAGGATTATGTCACGGTAGACTTTAAGGCAATTGCGACAGCTGTGGATGCATTAGGAGGCGTCGATATTGACATTCAGGAAGATGAGATCGTTCACTTGAATAACTATATGGTAGAGACATCTCAGGTACTTGGAATTGATTCCTATGAAAATATTACTCAGCCTGGGATGCAGCATCTCGATGGACTTCATGCACTGTCCTACTGCCGTATTCGTTTTACGACAGGAGATGATTTTAAGAGAACTGAGAGACAAAGAGCCGTTTTAGAGCAGCTCTTCCAGAAAGCAAAGAGTACAGATCTTTTGACTTTGAACAATCTTGCCGATGAACTTTTAGATTTATGTGTTACAAGTATGACTCCGACAGAAATTTTAAGCCTTGTAAGCGATATTACCTCCTACAGTATTGTAAATACGACAGGCTTTCCTTTTGATCAGGAAACCATGACGATTTCGGCCGGAGACTGTGTGATTCCTGACACACTCAGCCAGAATGTACTTCAATTACACAGTTATCTGTTTGGCTCAGACGGATATTCACCGTCCGCTACGGTAGAAGAAATCAGCAATCAGATTATATATGAGACAGGAGTAGGGTTATAATAATTATGGATAGATTAAAGGTTGATGTGATTATTCCAACGCATAAACCGGAGGAAAAATTTTATAATCTGATACAGATGCTCAAAAAGCAGACGTATCCTGTCTCCAGAATACTGATCATCAACACAGAAAAAAAATGGTTTCCGTCTTACCGCTATGAAGGAGATCAGGAAATAGAGATCTATCATATTCGAAAGGAAGACTTTGACCATGGAGGCACCAGAGATAAAGCTGCAAGTATGTGTGACGGAGATATCCTCCTGTTTATGACACAGGATGCGGTTCCTAGCGATATTTATCTTGTGGAGGAACTGCTAAAACCGTTTAAAAGAGAAGACGTGGCCGCAGCATATGCCAGACAGCTTCCGGCTCAAGATTGCAGTCTGATGGAACGCTATACAAGAGCTTTTAACTATGGACCGATGAGCCGAAGAAAGAAAAAATCAGATCTGTCCAAATTAGGAATTAAAACGTATTTCTGCTCTAATGTATGCGCAGCGTACAGAAGAGATGTTTATAAAAAAATGGGAGGATTTGAAAAGAAAACAATTTTTAATGAAGATATGATTTTTGCCGGAAAATTGATACAGGCAGGTTATTCAGTTGCCTATGTAGCGGAGGCGAAGGTGATACACTCTCATAATTATACAAATCGGGAGCTGTTTCAGAGAAATTTTGATCTTGCTGTCTCCCAGGTAGATCATCCGGAAATTTTTGGGAGAGTGAAGTCGGAAAAGGAAGGAATCCGTCTCGTGAGACAGACGGCCGGCTATTTCTGGCATATGCATAAACCATGGCTGATTCCTGATTTAATGATCAAAAGCGCCTATAAGTATATGGGATACCGCAAAGGAAGAAAGTATAAAAAGCTATCGAAAAAGAAAATTTTAAAATATACGATGAATCCTTCTTATTGGACTAAAAAATAAGGAGAACTTTTCAAATTTTTTTCAATTTTTAGTCACAAAATGAACACAATTGAGAAGTAGACTCTAGGCATAAACAAAAAAGAAATAAAATCATTAAGGAGGTCATGGATATGTTAAAAGATAGAAACAATGAAAACAATTATGAAAGTTATGAATTAAATGAAAATTCTAGATACTATGAAATCGATACGGAGAATGAGACATCGAGAAAGAAAAATTCTCCAAAGAGAGGAAGAAGCAGAATGTGGAAACGTGCGGCAGCAATTGCAGCATCGGCAATGCTTTTTGGAACAGTGGCAGGTGCTTCCTATCAGGCAACCATTGCTACAGTAGATGGATCTAATGTTGATACGGTTCAGGCATCGGAAACAGAAAGTGACAGTAGCAGTAATGCTCAGACTTCTATACAGACATATGACGTATCAGGTGTGGTAGAAAAAGTAATGCCTTCTGTAGTCGCAATCACAAATATATCGGTACAGGAAGTATCAGATTTCTTTTATGGAACCCTTACTTATGACAGTGAGAGCAGCGGATCCGGAATTATTATCGGACAAAATGATACAGAACTTTTAATTGGAACAAATAACCATGTAGTAGAAGATGCTACAGACTTAAGCGTATGTTTCAGCGTAGATGCAGATGGATTGGAAGATCCGGAAGATGCTGTCGTATCAGCAGTCGTAAAGGGAACCGATTCTCAGCATGACCTTGCAGTCATTGCAGTGAACTTAGATGATATATCAGATGAAGTAATGGATCAGATAGCGATCGCAGAGCTTGGATCTTCTGCTGATCTTTCGATTGGTGAGCCGGCAATTGCAATTGGAAATGCACTTGGATATGGACAGTCAGTAACTTTGGGTATTATCAGTGCTATGGATCGTGAGATAACGGTACAAGATGGTGATCATACCGTTACGAATACGATGATCCAGACAGATGCAGCAATTAACTTTGGTAACAGCGGCGGTGCTTTAGTCAACTCACAAGGACAGGTCATTGGTATTAATTCTGTAAAGACAGCAGAGAGCGGAGTAGAAGGCATGGGATATGCCATTCCAATCGATACGGCAAAACCGATTTTCGAGGAATTGATGAACCTTACAACAAGAACGGTAGTAGAGGAAGAAGAACAAGGATATATGGGAGTCAGCGTAGTAGATATCTCATCTGAAGCAAAACAGCTCTATAGCATGCCGTCAGGTGCATTTGTCTACAGTGTAGAAGAAGGCTCAGCAGCAGAGGAAGCAGGACTTGTAAGAGGTGATATCATCACAAAAATAGACGGCGTGACGATTTCTTCAAGAGATGAACTGTTAGAGAGAATGCAGTATTACAAATCAGGGGAAACGATTGATCTGATAGTACAGTCTGCTCAGGGCAGTGAGTATGTAGAACGTACAGTGACGATTACATTAGGTGAAAAACCGCAAGATACCACAACAAGTGAGCAGAGCAGCGAAAGCACTCAGGAGGAAACAGATTATCAGGGAAGCCGCAACGGAAATGGATATGATATCTTTAGAAATTTCTTCGGATTCTAAATAAAAGAATCCATGCAGAAACTTAAGATGTCAAAAAAGGTTACGGATCAATCAAATATTAGACAGCCATTCAAAGACACAATCTTTGGATGACTGTCTTATTGTGTTAAAATATGATAAAGTAATCAAGAAATATATTGACAGATAGGGATAGAAATGGTATAGTAAAATACTAAAATATGACTTTTAGAAGAAAAGAAAGGCGGTTGTAACAGAAGAAATGCCATTGCACAAGCAAAGACATCGAAACATTCAAAGAGCAATCGCCTTTTTTGGGCAGCAAATATACTACACAAGAGATATGCTTCTCCTCAAAAGCAGCAAATGATTCGAGGAGGGAGTTTGATACGTCATATTCCATTTACTATCAGCAGGAAGACAATGTGCAAAAGAGAGGGATTATTATGTCAAATCAAAGAGATGACTTAGACTTAATAGAGGAAAAGGAAACAGAGATAACAAAAGATGACAGAAAAAAGGAAAAAACACAGAAAAAAAACGATGAAACAGAATACGAAAATATTTGTTTTATGTGCCGCAGACCGGAGAGCAAGGCAGGAAAAATGATTTCTCTTCCAAATGATATTCACATCTGTTCTGACTGCATGCAAAAGGCATTCGATTCGATGGGAAATGCTAATTTTCCTTACAGTGACTTGCTAAATTCAGGGAATATTCATATGATGGATTTATCAGACCTGACGAATTTGACCAATCAGATTCCAAAACGTCAGAAAGTAAAAAAGAAGAAACCAAAAGAAGAAGAAAAAAAGGAAGTTGCTTTTGATATTCATTCGATTCCTGCTCCTCATAAAATCAAAGCAAGCCTCGATGATTATGTGATCGGACAGGAACATGCAAAAAAAGTAATTTCAGTTGCAGTATATAATCACTATAAAAGAGTTGCGACAGGCACTCAAGATGAAATAGAAATTGAAAAATCAAATATGTTGATGATTGGACCGACAGGAAGTGGAAAAACATATCTGGTAAAAACTTTGGCAAAACTTCTGAACGTACCGCTTGCGATTGCAGATGCCACTTCTTTGACCGAGGCAGGCTATATCGGAGACGATATAGAAAGCGTTGTTTCCAAATTACTTGCCGCAGCAGATAATGATGTAGAAAAAGCAGAGCGGGGAATTATCTTCATCGATGAGATTGATAAGATTGCAAAGAAAAAAAATACAAATCAAAGAGATGTCAGCGGAGAGGCAGTTCAGCAGGGAATGCTAAAACTGTTAGAAGGTGCAGAAATTGAGGTTCCGGTGGGAGCCAGCAGTAAAAATGCAATGGTGCCTATGGCTACAGTAAATACGAGAAATATTTTATTTATCTGCGGAGGAGCATTTCCGGGATTGGAAGATATTATAAAAGAACGTTTAAATAAACAAGCTTCGATTGGCTTCCGCGCAGACTTGAAAGATAAATATGACAATGATCCAAATATTTTGGAAAAAGTAACGTTAGATGATATCCGCAACTTTGGAATGATCCCGGAGTTTATCGGAAGACTTCCTATTGTATTCACTTTACAGGGATTAACGAAAGAGATGCTGGTAAAAATATTAAAAGAACCGAAAAATGCAATTTTGAAACAGTACCAAAAACTTCTCGCGTTAGACGAAGTGAAACTGGATTTTGAAGAGGAAGCATTGACGGCAATTGCGAAAAAGGCATTAGAGAGAAAGACAGGAGCAAGAGCATTGCGAGCGATCATTGAAGAATTTATGCTGGATATCATGTATGAAATTCCGAAAGATGACAATATCGGACGGGTGATTATTACAAAAGATTATATTGAACATACGGGAGGACCGGTAATTATGATGAGAGGAACACCGGCTCTGGAGGGATGACAGATGATCTATCTGCTGATAACAGCCCTGGTCTGGGGTGGAGACAGTGTGGTCAAGAGAAAGGTAGAAAAATCAAGTTTAGGTCAAAAGGCACGAAGTATCTGCAGAAAAAAATTATTGCTGCAAAATGTGCATAATCGAGGAGCTATGCTGGGATTTTTAAAGGACAAGCCAGAAGCGGTAAAGAATATTTCCCTGGGTATGACAGCTGTTATTTCGGCAATTTATCTGAATCTTTTGCTGGAAACAGGAAAGGCGGGACAAAAATTGGCATTAGCATTGGTCGTTGGAGGAGCGGCAAGCAATGCATGGGATCGTCTGACAAGGCATTATGTTGTGGACTATTTGAGTATTCAGACAAAATGGAAGAAACTTAGGCGGATTGTATTTAATCTGTCAGATCTTTGTATCGCAATAGGTTCTGTTCTTTTTGTGATACAAAAGAGCAAATAATATTGGGGAAACAGCACCATTTAGGAGAATGAGCATTTATGGATGAATTACAAGAACAATTTAAAAAAGCACTGAACGGTCTTTTGGAACTGGCAAAGACAAAGAAAAATGTATTAGAATACAGTGAGATTAACGATGCATTTCGAGGCATTGACCTTTCGGAAGAAAAGATGGATATGGTTTTGGAATATCTCGAAAAACATGATGTCGATATTTTACGTGGAGTTCCATCAGACACAGACGATACAGAAGATCTTCTGATTGAAAATGAAGAAGATATGTTCATGGAAGATGAGGTAGAAATCATTGACGATGTCGATGTTTTGGAAGGCGTCAGCACAGAAGATCCTGTGCGGATGTATTTAAAAGAAATCGGAAACGTACCTCTTTTGACGACAGAACAGGAAGTAGAACTTGCAAAAAGAGTAGAAAATGGAGATGAAGAAGCAAAAAAGGCATTGACAGAAGCAAATTTAAGACTGGTAGTCAGTATCGCTAAAAAATATGTGGGACGCGGCATGCCATTTCTGGATTTGATTCAGGAAGGAAATATGGGATTGATGAAGGCAGTCGACAAATTTGACTATACAAAGGGATATAAATTCAGCACCTATGCAACATGGTGGATCAGACAAGCCATTACTCGTGGAATTGCTGATACAGGAAGAACGATTCGTGTTCCGGTACACATGGTGGAAACGATCAATAAGACACTGCGCATGACAAGAACGCTTTTACAGGAACTTGGAAGGGAACCGTCGGCAGAAGAAGTAGCAGAACGTTTGAATGTCCCTGTGGCGAGAGTTAGAGAAGTTCTGAAAATTTCCAGAGATCCGGTATCTTTGGATACCCCGATTGGAGAAGAAGATGACAGTCATTTGGGAGATTTTATTGAAGATGACTCGGCACTCTCGCCGGCTGACTCTGCGGCGTTTTCGATGTTGAAAAAAGAGCTGGGAGCAGCGCTGGAATCATTGACAGAGAGAGAAAGACAAGTTGTGCGTCTGCGCTTTGGACTCGAAGATGGACGTGCCAGAACTTTGGAAGAAGTAGGAAAAGAGTTTAATGTCACAAGAGAACGCATTCGTCAGATTGAAGCAAAAGCGCTCAGAAAGCTGCGCCATCCATCCAGAAGCAAACGGCTGAAAGATTTTTTAATTTAATATAATGCGTCATGTGACGCGAAAAAGATACTTGGATTTTTCAGTGTCTGTACAAGAGAGACGGATATGGATTAGAAAAGAAAAAGATGAGGGATTACAAAATGAATTTTTGTGTCCGCTCATCTTTTTTTGATAAAAAAAGGACTTTCAGATTTCCAGAAAAAGTCCGGAAAATGAATAAATTAAAGGGCATAGATAAAAATTCCCGCAATAATCAGGAGATTCCCAAGAATTTGCTTTTTGGAAACCTTTTCATGCAAAATTACCACGGAGAGAAGCAGAACAAACACATAAGTAAAGGCATCGATGACAGAGCCATATTTTAGTTCCACTTTGGTATAAGCGTATGTATTTAAAAGAAGAACCCCAAAAAAGATAAGATACGCTGTAAGGACGCGCCAATTCAGGTATTCTTTTAAAAAAGAAGAATAGTTTTGACTGGCACTTTTTTTTAACAGAATCTGTGAGAGTGCTGACAGAAAAGTGCCGAAAAACATAAGCAGAAAAAATGAATGATTCATAGCGTTCTCCTTTATGAAAATGATTACCGGGCTTCTTTTTGTACGATCAAAACTCCAAGAAATAGAATGATCATTCCAATGATATTTTGAATGGATAAGCTTTCATGGAACAGTAAGACAGCCCATAACTGTGACCAGATCAAATAGACGCTTCGGTTAGCATAAGCGATAGATAAATCAAAATGGCGAATGATTTTCTGCCAGGCAATCGCATAAATTCCACAGTTTAAAAGCATCAAAAATACAAACAGACAAAAGAAAGGATCAAAAATTCCGTTCTTGCTGTAAGCACTGCTTGCGGATTTTGAAAAAACTCCAGTAAAGGAAAAAAGCATAATATTTAGATGAAGCATCAGATAATTAAAAAATTTTTTTGTTTTTTTTCTCATAGCGGTATCCCATCGACAAAGATTGAAGACTGTAAGGAAGAAAGAATACGATTCATTTTAAGTTCCAATTGAGTAAGAGATTGACCGGGCAGTCCTTTACAGATAACGGATCCTATACGGTCTGTACCGTTTTTCACACAGGAAATATGGTCTCCCGGGCGGTAATCAAGATGAATGGAGGTATCTTCGGTCTGAAGCTTGAAAACCGTATCTTTGCAAATATGCGTTATGGTACCGGAACGAGTGCTAAATAAAAGTCTGGAAAGACAGGGAATCTTTGAAAGTTCTAAAAAGTCTGCACATTCTCCAAGAGCATTTCTGATGATCTGTTCATAATAATCGGTTCCTGTATAACAGGAAATCAGCTCTGGAATTCCGGTTGCACCAGCCCTTCCACCTATCTCAAGAATAAAAACGTGATCGTTGCACACGAGAAGATCAGCATTGACTGCACAGTTATCAAGTCCAAGAGACTGAGCGGCGAGAGTCATCTGTTTTTTGATTTCGTGTTCCACACTATAAGGACAGATAAAGGGAAAAGAGTGTCCAGCCGGTATGACAGTCTGACCCGTTTTCCATAAATATTTATCGTGGGCAAGCAAAAGCTTCCATGTCCCATTCTGTAGAAAACCGTCTACGCCAATCTCATGACCATTCAAAAATTTTTC
>CALWCS010000024.1 GCA_944376425.1 uncultured Lachnospiraceae bacterium
AATTCGGCGGGATAGGGAAACAAAAATGGTTCTAAAATCAGAATAGGTCCTAAAAAGTCTGCACGGATTTGGGAGAGCAGAAAAGAAAAATTGTTTTGATATGTTTCCAGATATCGGATCTGACAAGCCTCGGAGAGTCCGGTGTCCATACAGACGGCAAGATCATTGATACCGATTTGGATACAGACAAGATCCCAGAAGCCATCCTGACAGCGACCATGGTTCCATGTCCGATGAAAGACGGAGATCAGTCTTTGAAGCGTATGTCCGTTATATCCTCGGTTGCATAAGAAAAGAGGAATTTCAGAGGCACGGGCAAGACGGGAAAGTTCCCGCAGATAGCCCTCTCCAAGCGGATAGTCGGAAAAAAGATGGTTGGCATCCGTAATACTGTCTCCGAAGAAAATACTGTATTTCATTTGAATCACTCCTTTTTTCAGTGAAATCTGGGAAATTGGGATTATCTAAAGGGATTCCTAAAATCTATATTATATCAAAAAAGAAAGAAACGGGAAAGTTTTTTGACAGGAGGAAAAAAGACTTTTAAAATAAGATTATGTATGATATAATAGCTTGAACGAACAAGTAAGGAGGCGTAAAACGATGAAGCACATTAAAACTTTAAATGCGCAGACATTACAGAATACTTTAAAAAAAGGAGGATGCGGTGAATGCCAGACATCTTGCCAGTCTGCATGTAAAACATCCTGTACCGTAGGAAATCAAAGCTGCGAAAATAATAAATAAGATTGAGGAAAAAAGATACGAAAAAAATAAGCAGCGGACAAAATACTGTCCGCTGCTTATTATACGATGCGGGAAGAAATTTGAGGTTCTCTGATCTGAGAACTTTCAATGATACAAAAAACTGAAAGGGGATTTCAAGTGATCCATCAATACAAAAACAATGGCTATAATATTGTTATGGATGTCAACAGCGGAGCAATCCATATTGTGGATGACGTCGTATATGAGGTGATTCCTTATATGGAAGAAGGATGGAAAGAGGAAGCCATTGCAGAAAAATTAAAAGATCGGTATAAAAAAGAAGATATTTCAGAAGCAGTTGCCGACTGTGAAGAACTTAAAAAAGCAGGCACGCTGTTTACAGAGGATATTTATAAAGAGCATGTAATTGATTTTAAGAAGAGAAAAACAGTCGTAAAAGCGCTTTGCCTTCATATTGCACATGACTGCAATCTTGCCTGCCGCTACTGCTTTGCGGAAGAAGGAGAATATCACGGACGTCGAGCTTTCATGAGCTACGAGACAGGAAAACAAGCACTCGATTTTCTGATTGCCAATTCTGGAAACAGAAGAAATCTGGAAGTGGACTTTTTCGGAGGAGAACCGCTGATGAACTGGCAGGTTGTCAAAGACCTCGTCCGATATGGAAGAGAGCAAGAAAAGATTCACAATAAAAACTTCAGATTTACTCTGACGACAAACGGCGTACTGTTAAACGATGATGTGATCGAGTTTGCAAACAAAGAGATGGCAAATGTTGTGTTGAGTATCGACGGCAGAAAAGAAGTCAATGATCATATGCGTCCATTCCGCAGCGGAAAAGGAAGTTACGATCTGATTGTGCCGAAGTTTCAGAAATTTGCCGAGAGCAGAAATCAGGAAAAATATTATGTAAGAGGAACCTTTACCCATAATAATCTCGATTTTTCAAAAGATGTCCTTCATCTTGCAGATCTTGGATTTAAACAGATTTCCGTAGAGCCGGTTGTCTCTTTGCCGGAAGAACCGTATGCAATTAAAGAAGAAGATATTCCGCTTATCTGTGCGGAATATGACAAACTTGCAGCGGAGATGGTAAAACGTCATAAGGAAGGAAAAGACTTTAATTTCTTCCACTTTATGATTGATCTGACAGGCGGTCCTTGTGTATACAAACGGCTTTCCGGATGCGGATCAGGGACAGAATATCTTGCTGTAACTCCATGGGGAGATCTCTATCCATGTCATCAGTTTGTAGGTGAAGAAGGATTTTTGCTTGGAAATGTATATGAAGGAATCAAAAATACAGAACTGGTGGATGAATTTAAATGCTGCAATGTTTATGCGAAAGAAAAATGCAGAAATTGTTTTGCGCGTTTTTATTGCAGTGGAGGATGTGCGGCAAACTCCTATAAATTTCACGGCTCTATCAATGATGCGTATGATATCGGATGCGAGCTGCAAAAAAAACGGATTGAATGCGCTATTATGATAAAAGCAGCTCTTGCTGAGGAAGAGTAAAAAAAGGGAGGATAGTTATGAAAAAGAGCAGAGCGGTTTTAGTGATGGTTGTTACGGCTGTGCTGATTAGTCTGTTAGCTTTTACCTCGGCAGTCGGTTTCGGTCCAACAGGCACCGGAGCAGCAAGAAATATTATACTGGGATTAGATCTGGCAGGCGGTGTCAGTATTACTTATCAGGCCGTCGGGGATACTCCGACGAGCGAAGAAATGGCAGACACCATCTATAAACTGCAAAGACGTGTGGAACAGTACAGCACCGAAGCAACGGTGTACCAGGAAGGAAATGACAGGATCAATATTGAGATTCCCGGTGTAACAGACGCGAATCAGATTCTGGAAGAACTTGGTTCACCCGGATCTCTATATTTTATTGCACAGACCGATGCAGATGGCAATGAAAATTATTCTTATATAGGACAGACGCAGGATAATCCGACAGGCTATGTCCTGAACAAGACAATAGAAGAATTGACAGAAGATGGTTCCATTGTGCTCAACGGCACGGATGTTGAGACGGCAAAGGCAGGACAGATTACAAATGAGATGGGGAACCGGGAAAATGTAGTCACTTTGAACATGACAGAAGAAGGAACAAAAAAATTTGCAGAAGCGACGAAAAAAGCGTATGCTTCGGGTGAGAGCATCGGTATTTATTATGACGGAAAATTTGTCAGCGTACCGGTTGTCAACACGGAAATCACGGATGGAAATGCACAGATTACCGGAATGGAAGACTATCAGACTGCTGAAAATATTGCTTCGACAATCCGAATCGGAGGTCTTAAGGTAGAATTGGAAGAAATCCGATCAAATGTAGTGGGAGCGCAATTGGGAGAAGAGGCAATCTCTACAAGCCTGCTGGCAGGAGCGATCGGACTTGTAATCGTGATTCTCTTTATGATTGCCGTCTATCGTCTTCCGGGCGCCGTAGCGGGAATCGGATTGATTCTTTACACAGAACTGACCTTAGTATGCTTAAATGCGTTTGATATTACACTGACTTTGCCGGGGATTGCAGGAATTATCCTGGGAATCGGAATGGCAGTGGACGCAAATGTTATTATTTATGCACGAATTAGGGAAGAGATTGCAGCAGGAGAAAGTGTAAAAATGGCAATCCGCACAGGATATCAAAAAGCATTTTCGGCAATCCTGGACGGAAATATTACCACATTGATTGCAGCGATTGTTTTGATGATTAAGGGAAGCGGAACCGTAAAAGGATTTGCGATTACACTGATTTTAAGCATTGTACTGTCAATGATTACGGCGCTTCTTGTTTCCAGACTGATTTTAAATGCCCTGTATACGTTAGGACTAAAAGATGAGAAATTTTATGGAAGAGCAAAAGAAAGAAAAACGATTAATTTTGTGGGAAAGAAAAATCTGTGCTTTGCGATCTCACTGATTATGGTTGCGTGTGCTCCGATTTTTATGACAGTCAACCAGACTGCTATAGGGGAGGTACTGAATTATAATTTGGAATTTAAAGGCGGGACTTCTACAAACGTGACATTCAATGAAGATTTTACGATCGAAGAACTGGATTCAGAAGTAAAGCCTATCGTACAGCAGGTGACAAACGACACGGATATTCAGATTACAAAAGTGACAGACTCTTATGAGGTAAATATTAAGACAAGAGAACTGTCTTTGGAAGAAAGAGAAGAATTAAATCAGGCATTAATGGAAAACTTTGGCGTAGATGAAACCACTATTTCAGCTGAAAATATCTCTTCGACTGTGAGCAGGGAAATGAGAACAGATGCTGTGATAGCAGTTTTGATTGCAACTGTGTGTATGCTGATCTATATTTGGTTCCGGTTTAAAGATATCCGCTTTGGAGCGAGCGCGGTGCTTGCACTGATTCATGATGTGCTGGTAGTGCTTGCCTTTTATGCAATATCGAGAATTACGGTGGGAACTACGTTTATTGCGTGTATGCTGACAATTGTCGGATATTCCATCAATGCAACGATTGTAATTTTTGACCGTATTCGTGAGAATATAGGAGATACCGAAAAAGAAAACAAAGAAGAGCTTGCAGAGATTGTCAATAAAAGCATTACACAGACTCTGACAAGAAGTATCTATACTTCTCTTACGACTTTTATGACAATAGCAGTGTTGTTTGCAGTAGGAGTTCCTTCTATTCGGGAATTTGCCCTTCCTTTGATGATAGGTATTGTATGCGGCGCATATTCTTCTGTATGTATTACAGGATCTTTATGGTATGTGATGAAGACAAGAGGAAGAAAGGCGAAAAAAGAAGAAGAAATAGTTGCTTAGTATTTAGACATAGTTGACTTGGAGGGTTGTCTTTTAGACAGCCCTTTTTTCTTTATCAAAGGAAAGCCAGTTCGCTTTTCTATTGAAAAGAAAAAATACTCTTTTATGAATTTGGATCTTAATTGGAAGATAAGAGAAAGGAAAGAAAGAATGGAAAAATGGTTTGTCGCAGCCAAAAAGGCTGATTTTTATAAAATTGCAGAAGAATTTCATATCTCTCCGGTCACAGCCCGTTTGATTCGCAATCGGGATATCATCGGAGAAGAGGAAATACAAAAATATTTATATGGAGATCTGCATGATCTGCATGATCCGAAAAAAATGAAAGGTGCGCAGGAAGCCGCTGTACTCTTAAAACAAAAGATTCAAGAAGGAAAAAAAATCCGGATTATCGGAGATTACGATATTGACGGGGTCAATGCCAGCTATATTTTACTGCAGGCACTGCGAAGGTGTCAGGCAAACGTAGATGTGGAAATTCCGGATCGTATGAAAGATGGATACGGGATCAATGAACAGTTGATTACCTTTGCATACGAGGAAGGGGTTGATACAATTTTGACATGTGACAATGGAATTGCAGCGATGGAACAGATTGCGTACGGAAAAAAAATTGGCATGACAATAATAGTTACCGATCACCATGATTTGAGGTATTTAGAAGAGAATGGGAAAAGAACAGTAATCCTGCCAAACGCAGATGTCATTGTCAATCCAAAACAGTCAGATTGTCCGTATCCTTTTAAACAACTTTGCGGGGCAGCAGTAGCATGGAAGATGATCATGTGTCTTTACCATGAAATGGGAATTGCCATGGAGGAGGCTTTTGAATTTTTGGAATTTGCGGCAGTCGCAACCGTTGGCGATGTGATGGATCTGACTGGGGAAAACCGAATCATTGTAAAAGAAGGATTAAAAAAGATTGCGGTTACTCCAAATCAGGGACTGCGTGCTCTGATTAAAGTCAATGGGCTGACAGAGGCAAAAATTACGGCATATCACATTGGATTTGTAATTGGTCCTTGTATCAATGCAAGCGGAAGACTCGATACGGCAAAAAGAGCACTTGCTTTACTGCTTTCGCGAAGCGAAGAAGAGGCAATACAGCTTGCAGCGGAACTAAAGACGTTGAATGAGGAAAGAAAAGAGATGACGCTGCAAGGATATGAGAGGGCAGTGCAGATCATAGAGTCTGGAGAACAAAAAGAAGATAAGGTACTTGTAGTATTTCTGCCGGATTGTCATGAAAGCCTGGCGGGGATTATAGCAGGAAGAATTCGGGAAAAATACCATAAACCGGTATTTGTTCTGACCCGGGGAAAGGAGGAAGTAAAAGGATCAGGGCGATCAATCGAAGCGTATTCTATGTTCGAGGAAATGATGAAGTCTCAGGAGCTATTCATAAAATTTGGAGGACATCCGATGGCGGCAGGGCTTTCTATGAAAGAGGAAAATATTGAAAAGCTTCGAAGGGCTTTCAATGAAAAGACGACACTGACGCAGGAAGATTTTATTCCTAAAGTTTTAATTGATGTGCCGATGCCAATTGACTATATCACAGAAGAATTAGTAGAAGAATTGGAACTGCTGGAACCATTCGGAAAAGGAAACACGAAACCTTTATTTGCAGAAAAAGATCTAAATGTGTTGGCAGCGAGAATCCTTGGGAAAAATAAAAATGTAATAAAAATGCAGGTAGAAAATAAGGCAGGGTGTGTGATGGATGCACTTTATTTTGGGGATGTCGAGGCATTTCAGAAAGATTTGACAGAAAAATTCGGACAGCAAGAAATCGAAAAACTGTTTTTGCACCGGCAGAATCAAGTGTATTTGTCAGTCACCTATTATCCGACGATCAATGTATACAGAGAATGCCGCAGTTTACAGATTGTCATTCAAAACTATCAGTAGCTCAACACCTTGCCAAATTTAAGACGAAGCGTTATGGTATGACAGAGGAAGGGAGATTTCTATGAAAAAAAGATGGAAAATATTGGCTGTCGTGGCAGCAATTTTGATTGCGGGAATTTACTATTATGTGAGTCTTCCGGCAATCAATATTCATTCAAGTGGATTCTGGGCATTTTTAATGGTGGTAATTCTGATTATTTTGGGAATTTACGCATTGCCGCGTGTGCGTACTGTACAGGATGTGAAAGAAAATCGTATTTTGAAGATAGGGATCGGTATGTTTGGACTTGTAGTCGCAGCATACGGCATAGGATCTTTGCTGTCTTCCCCGATTATCAACGCCAAAAAGTATCAGCAGTTAATTACCGTAGAAGAGAGAGAGTTTAACACAGATATCCAAGAGGTGGATTTTGGAAAGATTCCTCTTTTGGATAAAGATTCTGCAGCACTTCTTGGGAACAGAAAGATGGGCAGCATGGTAGATATGGTATCGCAGTTTGAGGTCAGCAATCTTTATACTCAGATTAATTATCAGGATACGCCGGTGCGTGTTACACCGCTTGAGTATGCCAGCCCGGTTAAATGGCTGACAAATCAGAAAAACGGAATACCGGCCTATATTATGATTGACATGGCAACACAGGAGACGAGTCTTGTAAAATTAGACGAATCGATTAAATATTCCGAGTCGGAATATTTTAACCGCAATATTTACAGACATCTTCGTTTTCACTATCCAACATATATTTTTGATTCGTTCAGTTTTGAAATTGACGATGAGGGAACGCCTTACTGGATCTGTCCAGTCAAAAAGTATAACGTAGGACTGTTTGGAGGAGTAACAATCGGAAGAGTTGTAATCTGCAATGCACAGACAGGAGAGATGCAGGATTATGCAATTGAAGATTGTCCTACCTGGGTGGACCGAGTGTTCTCAGCTGATTTGCTGATCCAGCTCTATGATTATTACGGAACATTGAAAAATGGATTTTTAAACAGCATTTTCGGTCAGAAAGGATGTTTAAAGACGACAGATGGATATAATTATCTTGCCCTGGAAGATGATGTGTGGGTTTATACAGGGGTGACTTCTGTAAGCGGCGATCAGTCAAACGTTGGATTTGTGCTGATGAATCAGCGGACAATGGAATGCCGCTACTATGCTGTATCCGGGGCAGAAGAATTTTCTGCAATGGCATCGGCAGAAGGTCAGGTGCAGCATTTGGGATATCAGGCCGCTTTTCCGCTTCTGATCAATGTTTCCGGGGAGCCTACTTACTTTATGGCTTTAAAAGACGATGCCGGATTAGTTAAGAAATATGCAATGGTCAATGTTCAGGAGTATCAGAATGTAGCGATTGGAGATACGGTATCAGGATGTGAAGAAGCATATAATCAAATGCTTGTCGAGAATGGAATTTGGAAGCCGGATCAGACATTGCAAGGGGAACAGATCACTGGAACGATCACAAAAATGGTCAATGCCGTCGTAGACGGAAATTCTCATGTCTATTTAATGCTAGACGCAGAAGATACCATTTACGATGTAAATATGGGAGAACTTTTAGAAATTATCCGGTATGAAGTAGGAGATGAGATTACTTTAAATTATCTTCCGGGAGAAAATGCAAATGCTGTGATTTCTTTTGAAAGCTGATTTTATTTTCCAGAAAACTTGACAAATATCCCCTTACGGCATTAGAATAACAATCAAGGCAAAATCGAGATAGAGGATAAATGGAGGAATAAAATTATGGCAGTCCCTTATAATCATAAGGCTATTGAACAAAAGTGGCGTAAACACTGGGAGGAACATCCGATTAACGTCAACGACGGAAAAAAACCGAAATATTATTGTCTTGACATGTTCCCATATCCGTCTGGAAACGGACTTCATGTCGGACATTGGAGAGGATATGTAATTTCTGATGTCTGGAGCAGATATAAAATGCTTCAGGGATATTATCTGATTCACCCGATGGGATGGGACGCATTCGGTCTGCCAGCTGAGAACTATGCAATCAAGATGGGAATTCATCCTGCAAAGGCGACCGCAGAAAATGTAAAAAATATTAAGCGCCAGATTAATGAGATCGCTGCAATTTATGACTGGGATATGGAAGTCAACACGACAGATCCCGATTTTTATAAATGGACCCAGTGGATTTTTGTAAAAATGTTTCAAGCAGGTCTTGCATATGAAAAGGAATTTCCGATCAACTGGTGTCCTTCCTGTAAGACAGGTCTTGCCAACGAAGAAGTTGTAAATGGCGTCTGCGAAAGATGCGGAACACCTGTGACAAAGAAAAATCTGCGTCAGTGGATGCTGCGCATCACGAAATATGCAGATCGTCTGCTTGCTGATCTGGAAAAGCTGGATTGGCCTGAAAAAGTAAAGAAGATGCAGTCAGACTGGATTGGAAAGAGTCACGGAGCAGAGATCGATTTCCAGGTGGAAGGCTCCCAAAAGACAATCAAGGTTTATACGACAAGACCAGATACGTTATATGGCGCCACCTTTATGGTGCTTGCCCCGGAACATGCGATGGCAAAAGAACTTGCCAACGATGAGACAAGAGAAGCAGTAGAAGATTATATTTTTAAATCGTCTATGAAATCTTCCGTAGACCGCTTGCAGGATAAAGAAAAGACGGGCGTTTTTACCGGAAGCTACGCGATCAATCCGATTAACGGGAAAAAGATTCCGATCTGGTTGTCTGATTATGTACTTGCCGACTACGGCACTGGCGCTATCATGTGTGTGCCGGCACATGACGACCGTGATTTTGAATTTGCAAAAAAATTTGATATTCCGATCGTTCAGGTAATTGCAAAAGACGGAAAAGAAATCGAAAATATGACTCAGGCATACACAGAACCGGGAATCATGATTAATTCCGGAGAATTTAACGGAATGAATTCCAATGATGCAAAGCGTGATTTGCCGCAGCTGCTTGCTTCCAGAGGAATCGGAAAAGTGACGACAAATTACAAACTGCGTGACTGGGTATTTTCAAGGCAGCGCTACTGGGGAGAACCGATTCCGATCGTACACTGTGAACACTGCGGAGCCGTGCCGGTTCCGGAAGAAGAACTGCCGCTTCGCCTGCCGGATGTAGAAAGTTATCAGCCGACAGGAACAGGGGAATCTCCGCTGGCTGCGATTGATGAGTGGGTAAATACAACGTGTCCTGTCTGCGGAAGACCGGCAAAAAGAGAGACAAACACGATGCCTCAGTGGGCAGGATCTTCCTGGTATTTCCTGCGCTATGTGGATAATCATAATGACAAAGAACTAGTTTCAAAAGAAAAAGCGCATAAATATCTGCCGGTTGACATGTATATCGGAGGAGTCGAGCATGCAGTGCTGCATCTTCTGTACTCCAGATTTTATACAAAATTTCTGCATGATATCGGAGTGGTGGATTTTGACGAGCCATTTACGAAGCTGTTTAATCAGGGAATGATCACTGGAAAAAATGGAATCAAGATGAGCAAATCAAAAGGAAATGTAATCTCACCAGATGATCTGGTCAGAGAATACGGGTGCGATTCTCTGAGAATGTATGAATTGTTCGTAGGTCCTCCAGAGCTTGACGCAGAATGGGACGATAGAGGAATTGACGGAGTATACCGCTTTATCAATCGTTTTTGGAATCTTGTAATGGATAATAAGGACAAACAGATGCAAGCTTCCAAAGAGATGATAAAAATACGTCATAAGATGGTACATGACATTACACAGCGTCTGGAGAGCTTTAGCTTAAACACAGTTATTTCCGGATTTATGGAGTATAACAATAAACTGATTGAGCTTGCCAAGAAGGAAGGCGGGGTTGACAAAGAGACTTTAGAGACAGCCGTTATTTTACTGGCTCCGTTTGCACCTCATCTCTCAGAAGAACTGTGGGAACAGCTTGGACATACAGAAACTGTCTTTCACAACACATGGCCTGATGCAGACCATGAAGCGATGCGGGATGATGAAGTGGAAGTGCCGGTACAGGTAAACGGAAAAACAAAAGCCGTCATCAGCATCCCTGTAGATCTCTCAAAAGAAGAGGCGATTGCAAAAGGAAAAGAAGCAGTTGCCGATAAAATTACAGGAAATATTATAAAAGAAATTTATGTTCCGAAGAAGATCATTAACTTAGTAGTAAAATAACGAAAATATCGTGATTTTCCGAGAAGTTTTTGCGACGGAACAACGATGGCAAGAAAATGGCGTAATCAGTGAAAATTCCGATTATGCCATTTTTTGTAAGAGACAATCGATTAAGAGCGGATCATCTGGACTGCAAACTTATGGTATATATCACATAACCAAAACGGAACTTCTTTAGAGAATGTATTTGTTTTATAATACAGGTATCAAAGTATGGAGGTGAAAGTTTGAAAAAAAGCAGATTATTGGCAAGTGCTTTGGCAGCTCTTGTCATTTTGAGCGGATGCAGTCAAAACCAGATTACCGCAAATGCTGAAGCGGAAACGATAGGATCGGAAAGAAAAGAGACGAGTGAGGAGATAAGCGGTATGAGCGCACCGGGAAATGACGAAATGATAACGAATGCAAATCTTCCGTCAGAATTAGTTCAAATTCCTCAGGAGTATTTTACAGAATCAGAGTATCCGGGAACATTGACAGAACTTGAGTATGATACGTACGAATCTATGACGTATGAGCAGCAAGATCATGTACTGCATAAAAGAGCTATTGTTTACCTGCCGTACGGCTATTCGGATGATGTTTCGTATCCTGTCTTTTATCTGATGCATGGAGGATGGAGTGACGAAACTACGTATCTGGGAACCCCTGATCAGCCAAATGAATTTAAAAATGTCTTAGATCATGCCATGGCTGACGGGATGATTCAGCCGATGATTATGGTATGTCCGACATACAATAATGAGAGTGAAACGGACAGCTCTGATTATTCGCTGGCAATTCAGCTGACAAATCAGTATCATAATGAACTGATTTATGATTTGATACCGGCTGTAGAAGGAACATATAGCACCTATGCCGAGGAAACGTCTTTGGAGGGAATCAGGGCATCAAGAGATTACAGAGCATTTTGCGGATTTTCCATGGGATCCGTTGCAACATGGCGGACCTTTCAGTATTGTCTTGATTATTTCCGCTATTTTATGCCTTCGAGCGGCAGTTTGACGTCAGATGGAGAGTATATGGCATCTATTGTGAGGGATTCCGGACATGAATGGAATGACTTTTTTATTTTTGCGGCATCCGGCACAGAGGATTTTGCGTACTCTTCGTTTAAAAATCAAATTGAGGCGATGAAAGCAGTAAATGACGGAACATTCCGGTATGCGAACAATGAAAGAGACGGAAACTTGTATTTTTTGGAGCAGGAAGGCGGAACTCACAGCGGCGAGTATGCAATGGAATACTTTTATAATGGTTTGTGCTGGATCTGGCAGTAAAGATCAGAAAGGAAGAATGAAAATGGCAAAGAAACAGACAGCAGGAAGAGAGCGGTTAGGAGAACTGGCACCAAAGTTTGCACAGTTGAACGATGATGTTTTATTTGGAGAGGTATGGTCAAGAGAAGATAAGCTTTCTGCACGCGACAGAAGTATGATCACGATAGCGGCACTCTTTTCAGCAGGACAGTATCCCCAGCTGAAATCGCATTTGGCTCTTGGAAAAGAGAATGGAATTACGAAAGAAGAAGCAGTAGAAATCGTAACCCAGCTGGCGTTTTACTGCGGATGGCCCAAAGCGTGGAGTACGTTTGGTCTTATTGAGGAAGTATATACAGAGAAATAAAAGAAAAATGGGGTTCCCATGATATCATTTCTAAAAAAGTTCTGCTTGCAGAACTTTTTTTGTTTCATGGAAAAAACATTTTCGTCCTAAAATAGAAAAGAAAGTGATTTCCTATCTTTTTAATAAAGAAGTAGACTTTTCATGAGAATATGCTAAAATAAATAATTGACATTTTAAGAGTTTGAATCATAAGGAAAAAGGGAAAGAGGAATGAAAATGTTTACGAAAGCAGAGACAAACCGGTGCAAGGGAATTGCTATCTTGATGTTGCTGTTTCATCACCTTTTTAATGACTATGAGGAATATGCAGGCTACCCTGTAGAGTATTGGCCCTTGACGGGAGACCAGACACTCCATCTTGCGTTGCTTTGTAAGCTTTGCGTGACGATTTTTGTATTTCTGAGCGGATATGGAATAGCAGCGGTATATACAGCGAAATTTCAAAATCAGGAACCCACAAAAGAACAATTCTGGAAATTCACCGTGTCACGATACTGGAAATTGATGACAGGATATTGGTTTGTATTTTTGCTGGCACTCATCTGCGCTCCGCTTGGAAGGACACCTGCACAGGCATATGGGACAGATTTTAAGACAGCTGTTGTATATTTTATCATTGATTTCTTTGGATTATCGTTTGCGTTTCATACGCCGACGCTGAATCCGACTTGGTGGTATCTGTCTGTCGCACTGTACATTGTATTTTTGATGCCGTTTGTGATGAAAATTGCAAAAAAGACAGGGACTCTTTTCGTTCTTGCAGCGGCGACGGGACTTTTGCAGCTGATGGAAATTCAATCTGTGGCAAGTACGTATGTATTCGGTATGCTCCTTGGCGCGGTATGCTTTGAATGGGATATTTTTGGAAAATGGAGCAGAATGTTTGCCGGAAAAAAAGCAGGATTTTTCGGGAAGAGCGCAGTGTTGCTGGCAGCGACAGTTTTACTGTTAAAATTTCGGATGAACTACAACTACTATGGAATGGTAGATGGACTGACTTCGATGACACTGTGCGGATTTTCTATGATGGTATTTTCGAAGATTCCTTTGATAGGACGAGGATTGGAAATCTTAGGAATTCACTCTGCAAATATATTTTTAATACATAACTTAATGTATTCTTACTATTTTTTAGGATTTTATTATTCTTTCCGCTATCCTCTGGTCATACTTGCCGTTTTGACGGCGACTTCTTTGGCTGTGTCCGTAGCGGCAGAGAAGCTGAAAGTGCGGATTGGATATGAAAAACAGATGAAAAAAATAGGAGAAAAATTATGCAAACTAGGAGAGAGAATGGAAAGAGACTCAGAGATTTAAAAAAATTTTAAATGGAAAGACCGCCAAAAAAGGAATGTTTTACGGCGGTCTTTCCATTTGAAAGCTCGTATCTGCAAGCATTAGGGTGGATTTGTGCGGATGCTGATGTTAAGAAATCTGCCGAATCTCGGAAATATCAGAATCAATGACCATAGAATAATTCGTATAATACACAACAAAACCGGGTTTTGCACCATTTGGCTTTTTTACATGCTTTTTTTGAACATAGTCTACTTCGACTTTTTCGGAATTCCGGTTTTTAGAATAGTAGGCGGCAAGCCGTGCAGCTTCCTCGAAAGTACGATCAGGAAGTTCTTCTCCATTCCCTTTGACGACAACGTGAGAACCGGGAGCACCTTTTGCATGGAACCACCAGTCATTGCCAGAAGCAAATTTAAAGGTCAGTTCTTCGTTTTGAAGATTATTCTTTCCGACATAGATATCGTAGCCGTCAGAAGAAAGATAATGCAAAGGTTTTGAAGTGATTTTTACTTTTTTTCCAGTAAAACGGCGTTTCATATAGCCATAATCCATCAGTTCTTCTTTAATCTGCACCAGATCTTCTTCAGAAAGAGCGATATCAAGAGAGGTATTGATGGATTCGAGATGTTCAATCTCAGAAGCAGTTTCTTTCGTCAGAGTAGAAAGGGCTTCAAAAGTACGTTTTAATTTTCCGTATTTTTCAAAATATTTTTTTGCATTTTCCTGAGCAGACAAAGTAGGATCGAGAGGAATCGAAATCATTTCCTCTGTATAATAATTTAAAGCATCCAGCTTTTTTTCTCCGCCTTTTAAACCATAGCCGTACGTATTTAAAAGTTCTCCGTAGACGCGGTATTTTTCTCTTTTTTCTGTATCTTGCAACTGTTTACACTGCAAATCATATTTTTTGACATTGCGTTCTAAAGCCGTCTGAACAATCCGACGCAGATCCGAAGACTTCTGACGGATGCGTGTGATCGTATTTTTGACGGCATAATATGTTTCCAAGACTTCTGAAATAGAAGGATAGAAAACGGTCTTTAAATCCTGATACTGTTTCATAGAAACTGCTGAAAATTCTATAGGTTCTTTGCCGGAAAAGACAATATTAGGCTGAAAATTTCCGGCTTTTATCTCTTCGGTAAACAGCTCAAACTGGTGAAATAAATGATGCTGTTCTATTTCAGAGAGGGTAGCGGCGCTTTGGTCTGATTCTAAAGAAGCGCGAAAGCAAAGTTCTTCTGCAATGACCGGACTGATTCCGGTAAACGAAGAATAGATAGCTTTCGATAGCTTTTCGGGTTTGGAAAAGATCTGTGAGCAAAAGGCTTCCTCACAGACATCGAGAGGATTTTGTTTTAGCTGGGTCTGAGGAATAAAATAGGTGCGTCCTGGCAGGACCTCTCTGATAGAACTCATCTGCATCGAAACATGTTTAATACTGTCGATGATTTTTCCGCTGTCGTCACAGAAAATAATATTGCTGTGTTTCCCCATAATTTCTACAATTAAGACTTTTTTGCAGAGATCGCCAAGTTCATTTAAATGTTCCATCTCGAAATTGATGATACGTTCCAGCCCTGGCTGCCAGATATTTGTAATTTTTCCGTTTCCGATATGTTTTCGTAAGAGCATACAGAAATTAGGCGCAGTCAGAGGACTTGGTCTGTTAGAAGAAGTAAAATAGATCAGAGGGAGACTGGCATTCGCCGACAAAAACAGCCGATACTGATTTTTTTGATTTTTGATTGTAATTAATAGTTCATCATTTTCCGGCTGAGCAATTTTACTGATCTTTCCTCCTAAAATAGTTTGCCTGCATTCTTTTACGAGATTTGCGATTACAATTCCGTCAAAAGCCATAAGAAATCTCCTTTCGCGGGACAGAACAAAAAGCCTGACCCGATATGAATATAAATATAGATATCAATGAATTTCCAGACATCAGGAAAAAAGGGGATCCTTCCCTTCCCAATGCCAGAATCGAAATTGGCACGAAAAAAAGCAGATAACGGGAGTCGAACCCGCCTTTCCAGCTTGGGAAGCTAGCGTTCTACCGATGAACCATATCTGCACATATAGCAGTATAGCACTTTTAGAAAAAAAAGACAAGAGTCAAAAAACATACAATAGTGATTGACGAAGATTTTGTTATGGATTATAATAAATTTAATGTGGTGTATTATGTGCCATAATCCAATACAATACGAAAAGTGAGCATGTAGGAATGATAAAAAGTATGACAGGCTTTGGAAGATCAGAGAATCTCCAGGGGGAAATGAAGTTTATAGTTGAGATGAAAGCAGTCAATCATCGGTATTTTGATGTCAATATCAAGATGCCGAAAAAATTAGCTTTTTTTGAGTCTGCAATCCGCAGTACACTGAAAAATTATATGCAAAGAGGAAAAATTGATGTCTTTATTACATACGAAGACTTTTCCCAGTCGAATGTATCTTTAAAATATAATGAGGCACTCGCGGCAGAATATCTTCAGTATTACCGACAGA
>CALWCS010000025.1 GCA_944376425.1 uncultured Lachnospiraceae bacterium
GAAAAAACATTTTGTACATGCGGTTGTGAAAACCGCGTAATGACTCCGTCCCCCTCTAAGGCCTTCTGAAACCATTCCATAGATCGAATTTCCTCAGCTTTGAGCCGAATTCCTCCTTCTGTATCCAGTACAGGCTCCCCTTGCATATCAAAAAGTGCAATTGCTAAAATACTAGGATCACTTTTCCGGATATTACGCAGCAGCTGAACCTGTTCCTCTTTTGATAAATCTTCCAGTTCAAGCATAGATCCGGCTGTATGCATCATGTTGATTATCCCTTCCATTTGACTTTCCACATGATTAACAGTCTGAAGAACCATTTCCTCAATTCGATCCCGTGCGCTTGCTTTTAGTTGTCTGTGCATAACCGGCAGCCAGATAAAAGATGTCAGTACAAGGATGAAAAGATTGCTGATCAATAGTACTCCCAGCAACACTGTCATCAAAGATTTTCTTTTTTCGTCTGTTTTTCTAAATCTTTTCATATTAATTCACGTTTCCTTTTTCTTACAGATGAAGCAGAATATCCAAAATAATGTTTAAATGCAAAGCTAAAATAGCTCGGTTCCGGTATGCCGACTGCCGCTCCGACCTGAGCCAGTTTCCAATCTGTTGTCGTCAGCAAGTACAAAGCTCTGTCCATGCGAAGTTTTTCTAACACCTGATGAAAAGTTTTTCCTGTTTCTTTTTTAAAAACCGTATTAAAGTATGAAATCGACACATGAACCGCCTTAGCCGCCTGATCTGCACTTGTCCCCTCTTCATGAAAATGTTCATGGAGATATGCAAGAGTCTGATCTGCAATTCTGCGTGTCTCGCTTACCCGGCTGTTCCCTATCAGAGAAAGCAGTCGTTTGCAGATTCCTTTTAACTGGCGCTGTACTTCACTAAATGCCAGGCAATCCAACAGACTAAAAATTTCACTTTGTTCTCCTGCCATAACAAGTTCCACTCCCATATCATGACCCGTTTCTAAAAATACAAGGAAAATTTTCAGCAAGAACGTTTTGGCGCTTTCCGGTGATAAATCGAGCGCGCGATATTGTTCCAGCAGTGCATTCAGCGCAGTTGTGGCTGCCTGACTATCACACATCTTAAGACCATACTCTAAAGCATGAATATGGCGTTCATCCGGTTTTGCATCCTTGCGGATGCTCGGCTCAATATCTGTCAGCAGAATCATTTGTCCCTCCTCGTTGATCATACTGTATTCCAGAGCGAAAAATGCCCGACTGGCCTCTTGGGGCAGTTCCTTTAATTCTGTACAGACTGTCCCAATGCCCACGGCAAGCCGAACTTTAAGGAAATGCTCCACGGAAAGAACCGCACGACTCATCCGTCGGGCAACGCCGCTTAAAACATCCGTATTTTGATCCGGAAATAAAAACAATACAGCAAGGGCTCCGCGAAACCCAAATACATAGGCACAACCCTCCTTTGAAACTTCCTCCTCTAAAATATTAGAGACGGCAAATTTCATTAGTTCCCGCTTCTCAATTCCTGATTCTTTCGCAGCATCTTCTTCACCGATAATCTTTACGCACGAAAGTACATACTGTTTTGCATTGAGCTGCAATCCATAGTAATCTGCGATCTCTCCCTTCGGATCTTCTTCACTGCCGTCTACGAGCAGAGAACATAGATACCTCTCTCTTAAACTTGGCAGAGCAAGATGCAAATGATGACGCATAGCGATTAAATCCTGCCTTTGCTGATACTCTTGATCCATACGCTGCTTCACTTCGCCGAGCACTTCTCGAAATTCTGCCACCGAAATCGGTTTGAGCAAATATCCCAGTGCATGGATGTCTATCGCCTGTTTAGCATATGTAAAATCACTGTATCCGCTCAGAATAATAAAATGAGCAGCAGGCAAAAGTTCCTGCACTTTCCGGCACATTGTCAGTCCATCCATGACCGGCATACGGATATCGGCAATAATCAAATCCGGATTTAATTCTTCGCACAGCTGCACTCCCTCTAGTCCATTTGCTGCCTCTCCAACTAAGATAAACCCCAATTCTTCAAATGGGACGGCGTTTCTCAGACCCTGCCTGATTACACTCTCATCGTCTACCACCATCAATCGATACATTTTTCTTTCCCCCATCTCGCTTGTTTCTGTAAAAAATGTTTTTTCAACGATATCGTAAAATTTCTTCATTTTCTTTAAAAATAAAAGCAGCAGTTTTGAAATTTATGATTTATTGCCAACGCTTTGTAAGTCAACCTTAAACATTTTTACAAAAACTGCTCAATTCAGTTTATCATAAATTTTAAAACCGGACAACTGCATATCAGAAAAAGAGCAGTTTATCAAAATGATAATCTGCTCTGAATCTGATACTTTTTCATCATAATCGTATATCCAGAATTCGAACACACTTGTTCTGTTTTTTTAATATCTTTTCACCGCAATTTCCAAATCCGCTCTCCGTTTTGGCACATTTGTAAATTGTTCCAAATAGATTTTTCTATCTTATTGCGTTAAAAATATCTTCTGATTCTATACGAAAATCTAATAAGGTTCCAACATTCCATTAACTTTTTCGTATTGACTTTTATCATTTACTCAAACTGGAACCAATTCAGTCTTGCTGAGGTACCGCTGAAGGTCAATGCCACATCATGTACGCCAGAGATCTTATCAAATGGTATCTCTACTGTTTCATAAGTATAGATACTTCCTGTTCCTATGCCCTGGACAGAAGCAACTTCATTGCCGTCTATGAGAAGAGTAATCTCAGCATTCTCTTCTTCGGCTGCCAGACGCAGATACAGTTTATCTGCACCTTCTCCAAAATCTATCTGTTTGTAGATCATCGTAGCCGATGGTGTTTCTTCGTTGATTGCAAACTCTGTAACCAATCCTATCTCATTTCCGTTCTTTCCGAATGCAGTAATACTTGCCGGTTGTTCGATTCCTTCTACCTGGTCAAAATGTTCTGCCTGAATCATCGTAAATGCATCCTTTGGCTCCTGATTTTGCAGCACAATGGTACGCTCTGCGCAAATATCAGGGTTGCTCTTAAGTTTCGCATGTACGACCACTTTGCCATTTCCTGTTCCATTCGCTGTCAGCAGACCGTTTTCATCCAGTACGGCAAGATCTGTCGGCATACCTTCTTCATCTGTCAAGCTCCATTCAATCTGGTCGGCGGTTACTGTCAAATAAGTGCCTGGTAAATAGTAATTCTCCGGATTTTCTTCGAATAATTCGTTGAAAATTACTGTCTGCTGATTTGTTCCTTTGTAACGCATGATATTATCAGTCTGTCCAAAAGTACCTTCTGTAGTAATCATAATATATTCTGCCGTCTTTGGTACACCCTCGACATCTACTTTGTTTTCTTCCAGCTGATTTGTAATCAGGATTTCTTTGGAAGCTGTCTTTCCATTGGCAGTTGCTGTTACAGTTACCGTACCGTTTCCTGTTCCAGTTGCCTTTAACAGACCATTTTCATCGATTGCAGCAAGATCGGTTGCCGATCCATTTTCCCCTGTTACATTCCAGCTGACTTGATCTACTGCGCTGACCGGTACCACATCTGCCGTCAGTTCAAGTTCTCCGCCGCTTGTACGGATCGATTCCAATCCCATAAGCTGTGTGATCTCTATTTCTTCTGTCTGATCTGCCTCTTGTCCAAATTTAAACCAGTCAATTCTGGAACCTCTGTTTTCTGTCTGAATATACACATCGTATGTTCCTGCATCCATAGTTACGTCTGCACATACCTTAGTCCATTCTGGTTTTACGTAAGCGTCTGCATATTCCTGACCTTCCGGTGTTCCAGGATTAACGCCTACCGGTCCGATTCCAAGACCTGTTGCAAGTCCTTTTACACTTCTTGTATCTGTCAGCGGGATTACTGCAACTGGCTGTGCATTTTCCAGTTCAGCCGGATCGCTTCCTGCTTTTAAAGCATAAATCTTCAGACTGCCTTCTCTGTCGGCTCCGACTAAAGCTGTAAATACTGCAGGAGCTTCTTTAAATTCTACGTCTTTAAATTGTACCCATGCCCCATTCTTTCGGAAGGAAATTGCGGTGTCGGAACCATACGCAATCGATGCGCTGACAGTTTCGATATCATCTAACTGCTCGCTGATCATACTATAATCATCATAATCAGCTGCCATTTTCACTTCTGTCAGATTACGTACTGCTGCTTTTTTCGCACCATTTTCCTCTGTCATAACCAGTGTCGCACTATTTTGATCAGTTGCTTCCGTATCGGAAGAAGGAACGACACGGATCGTATAATTACCCGGCTCAACAATGCCTTCTTGTGTTTCCACGTCAAATACACTCATCGTATCTGCAATATCAATAGTAAAACTAAATGTACGTACTTCGCCAGGCAAAATGTCCTGTAACCGGTCATACGCAATCAGTCTCTGATTTGGCTGGTCAATACGAGACTCTTCTCCTGTATAGGAACTATATACCTGTACGACCTCATCACTTGCATATTCACCGTTATTTTTTACTTGACCGCTTACTGTTACTTTACCTTCTTCTATCTCGGAGAGTTTTACATCAGAATATTCAAAATCGCCGTAAGTAAGTCCATATCCAAATGCATACAATGGATCTCCGTTGAAATACTGATAAGTACGCTCGCCTTTAATAATGTCAAAAGTCATCAGTCCCGTATTGATGCTGCCGTTAATATTACTTAAATTGTCGTTTGTCTCTTCGTCATATGCAGGCCATGCATACGATGCCGGAGCATGATCTTCACTTGCTCCGATCATATCTGAAATTTCTTTATACCATGTTGCACTCAGACGTCCAGCCGGTGATTCTGCATCTATGGTACCTTCCTCTTCATTTTCCAGATAACCCGGATATTCTGTAAATGCTTCTGGCGTATCTCCAATGTTATGATCTGGGAGAGCCGGAGCAAATCCTTCTTCAGGTACACTGTATCCGTCATCAAACAAAGCACTTACCAGCGCACTTCCTTCTTCCTGACCGGTATGTCCAATTTCAAGAATAGCGCGGATTTTATCATTGGAAGCTACCTCTTCATTAATCGTCATGGCATTGCCTGTTTTTACGATCAAAATAACATCACGTTCCAAATCTTTTGTCAGATGATCAATCATACGCATCTGCTGGTCACTTAATCCTGTGTGATACAGATCGATTGCTTCTCTGGAATTAAGATGAGGTTCATACCCTACAACAAGAATGACAGGGGCGTCCTCATTTGCTTTTGCGATGGTCTCGTCGATTGCCTGCTCACTGGAACGGACTGTCTCAATCTCAAATTTGCTCTGTTCTGACAATCCATCGATCGCTTCGTCCGTTGCGTCGGTATCTACTTTGCTGTCGTAGACACTTGCTCCATCCACATGCTCTTCATTGCGGTACGGACCAATTGTACTTAAATCAGATACCAGATATCCCTCATCTGTCACCATGACATAACTTCCATTGTTTGTATCTTCATCATCTGCATCATAAGCTTTTCCTGTTCCGCCATTGCTGCCGTTACCAGCGATCAGGTTATACAGACCATATTTGCCATCTGTAGTCGGTACAATACGAAATGTCTGATAATTTACATATGCGGTCTCGCCAGTCAGCTTATTTGCTTCTCCCGGTGCAGAAGTATTATTTACCATTGTCACAGAATATTGGTTGTTGTCTCCAGTTGCAAATGGAGTAATCTGTACATACTGGTTATTGATCACTGTACGAAGCAGATTATAAGTTGAACCGTAATCATACCGTTCAAAGAGCAGTGCGGTATCATCCATCGTTACTTCTTCTTCTTCTCCTGTCGCCATTACCGGTACATCTTCTTCATAAGAAGTTCCTGCCTGACGGTAAATCGGATTGTCTGAATTAACCAGATATTTTCCATTTGCCGCACGGATTGCTATCGTATCAACCGCTCTGTCAAATGTCACATTTTCTTTTCCAAGTTTATTTTCAAGTGCATCTTTAATCGTAACACTATACAAACGTGCTCCTGTATAATGGTCATTTAAGATCTGATCTGAAAGCGGTCCTAAGAGAACTGCCTGATCTGTCTGCTCTCCCTTCAGAGGCAAAATACCGTCGTTTTTAAGCATGACAATCTGTTCTTGGGAAGCACGGAAAGCGATTTCTCTGTCATCTTTTACGACTTCTGTACGATCCTGGGAGGTTGTAGATCCCGGAACCAGATAAGGACTTTCAATTCCCATCTGATCCAAATCTCCCATTCGAAGTGCAATAGCCAATGCACGGCGTGCATTTTCCTCAAAATCTTCTTCCGTAAGCATTCCTCGCACGTAGGCATCTCTCAATGGTCCGGAAGCGCCGCCGTTATTTCCTCCATTGCCGCTTCCGTAGCTTCTAAAGCTCCAGCTCATCTGACCGTTCTTTGTTCCTGATGCCACTCCATATGCGCGTTCCAGAGGATTATCAGCAAAATAGCGCTGACTGTGGACAAACATACTGGAACCGCTTCCATAGTCATTTACTGTCGTGTATTCATAGTGACCTGTTCCCTCATAATCAGGAGTCCATTCATTCATTAATTCAGACTGAATCGGGCTGACAGAGAACGGTACTCCATTGACCATTTGATACGTATTCATCAACGACTTCGCATTTCCAGAGGATATCGGATATTTAAATGAACGGCTGTAATACTCATAAAATGCCCGTGGTCGCATAACAATATTAGTCCATAAACGGTTAATCTCTGCATTATATGGCATTGGATGTTTCAGTCTTGGAATAAACTGCATATACCCGTCTGATGTTCTTTGATTCATTCCCGCTGTCACAGAATCTCCAAGTGTACCTGTCAGGTAAGCATCTTCACCATACGTCTCATAAGAACGTCCATACCGAGGATCATGCAGAAGATCCAGTACTGGAGCCAATCGGTTTGCCGATCCATTATCTGCCAGCGATTCTCTCGCTACAGCATCACCAAAATCATACATTAACTGCTTATCCCAAGTCTGTGAAAGTCCGATCGAACTTGGGAACACAGTAGCGATCTTTCGGTCATCCACCCCATGAAGACCTTCTCCACCGCCGCTGCGCATACTGTTTAATCCGAGACGGTTGATTGCTGCCGATCCCTGTGCAAGCTCAATTTTTTCTTCCAGTGTCAGTTCTGATATAATCTCCTCAATTCTCTCGTCAATCGGTGTCTCACTCTTCATAAATTCATACGGAGCATTCGGAGTAAACTCATCTGTCTGTGCCATTGATACAGTCGGTACAGACATTGCCATACATCCAGCCATTGCCATAGCAAGAAGTTTTCTAGATCTATTCATATTTTCCCTTCCTTTCTCTTGTCTCCGCTCCTTACAGACTGCCGGCATGTTCTGACGCAGCGGAAAATCTTTTTGATAGTATTGATTATACTGATCTTTCCTCAAAACCGGAATGTGATTTTCGATGATACACTTACGAAAAACGCCACGTATCTCTTTATCAATCAAAGATTTTTCTTAAAAATATAAAAAGAAAGCGTCTGTCCTTTTCTTTCAGGAAAAACGCTTTCTTTATTTATTGCATAATTTTCAAAAATTATTATTCAAACTGACTGTAATAAAGAGCTGCATAGGCACCTTTTTTTGCCAATAGTTCTTTATGATTTCCCTGTTCTATAATATTGCCGTGTTCCATAAATAATATGATATCTGCATCCCGGATGGTGGAAAGCCTGTGAGCGATCACAAAGCTGGTTCGTCCTATCATCAGCTTTTTCATCGCTTTTCCAATCTCCACTTCTGTTCGGGTATCTACACTGGAAGTTGCCTCGTCCAGGATAATAATCGGCGGATTACAAAGGAATACACGGGCAATCGTGATCAGCTGACGCTGTCCGACCGATAGGTTTGCCGCCTCATTATCTAACATGGTATCATAACCTTGTGGCATAGTACGGATAAAATAATCCACTTTTGCAGCCTTTGCTGCTGCAATAATTTCCTCACGGGTAGCATCTGGTTTGCTATAAGCAATATTCTCTACTACTGTACCGCTAAATAGCCAGGTATCTTGCAGCACCATTCCGAAGTTTTTCCGCAGACCGCTGCGTGACATCTTAGAGGCATCTACGCCGTCCACACAGATCTTGCCGCTGTTTACTTCATAAAATCTCATCAGCAGATTGACCAGTGTAGTCTTTCCTGCACCCGTGCTTCCTACTACGGCAATTTTTTGTCCCGGTTTTGCTTCAAAACTGATATTTTTCATCAGCAGGTGATCTGACTGATAGCCGAAACTGACGTGTTCAAAAGCAATGTTGCCCTTAGCGTGTTCCAAGACAGCCGGTTTGAAAGGATCAGGAATTTCTTCTTCGTCATCTAACAGTTCAAAAGTACGTTTGGCAGAAGCTAGTGCTGACTGAAGAGAGTTAATCATAAAAGATGCTTCTGTCAATGGTTCTGCTGTTTGGTTGACATACTGGAAAAATGCCTGCACTACACCTACTGTCATCGTTCCATTTAACATAGCTCTGCCTGCAATGATGGCAATTACCACATTGGCCAGCCGAGTCAGAAGCCGGATCAGCGGATTGACACAGTTTGTCAAAAAGTCTGCTTTCTGGTTAGCCGCACGGTTTTTCTCTGCTGCTTGTTCCCGTGCAATCTGATTACGCAATTCCAGGTTCAGGTTTTCTGCCACGTTTGCCATCAGATAAGACTGCAGATAATAGAAAATCCATGTAAAGAAATACTGTATGGTCAGCTGAGTCAATTCTCGCCCCA
>CALWCS010000026.1 GCA_944376425.1 uncultured Lachnospiraceae bacterium
AACAAAAATAATAATTATGTTTGGAAAGATAAAGGGATGTATTTATATACATCAATAAATACAGAGTGAGAAAATCTGTAATATAACCGGTCAAGTCATTGAAAATGTAGAAATTTAAAGTGCATAAAAAATCGATCACAGAAAGAGATCAAAATTTGGTGCATAAAAGATTTTGTATAGAAATGCAGTAAAAATATGCAATCTTGGCAGCAGTAATTGAAAAAAGCTTCTGACAGATCGCAGAAGCAGTTAAGAAACGATAATAAGTCGTCGAAAGAAGGAAGGAGGGCAGGAAACATCACTTTACAGATGACATAATATTTATAAATTTACGTAATAAAGTAAAAAGAGTAAAATTCTAAAACTTTGAAAAATGATGGAATGGGGAAAAACAGATTATGAAGCGTAAAAAATTAATCAATCGAATGATAGTTTCTGCATTAGCAGCTTCTATGGCGATTATGAGTGGAACTGCAGCAATGGCAGCAGAAACAACAAGTCCGGCACAGGCGGCAGCAGCAGCTTTAGCAGGAAGTACTACAACAGAGACTGCAAATGATGGAAGTGGTCAAAATGTAGCAGATGACACGGTTCAGGAAGAAGAAGCACCAGCTTTTCCGGGGGAGGAATGGTATGATCAAAGAGACGTATTCCAGGTAAACCGTGAAGATGCCCATACGATTTTTAAATCTTATGACAGTGTAGAAACTGCAAGAACACGTGAAAAAGATACACAGGTTAATTATGAGTCTTTAAACGGCTCATGGAAATTTATGCTTTCTGATAATCCTTCAGGAAGAAACAATGAATTTTTTGATCCTGCCTATGATGTCAGCGGATGGGATGAAATTACAGTTCCTTCTAACTGGCAGACAGAGGGATATGACTATCCGATGTATACAGATACGCGTCTTCCGTGGGAAGGCACAGAGATACCGGAGATAGGAGTAGCTCCTACGATTTATAATCCGGTAGGACATTACCGCAGAAACTTTACGACACCGGAAGATTGGGACGGAAAAGAGATTTTTGTATCCTTCCAGGGAGTAGAATCCGCATTTTATCTGTGGGTAAACGGTCAAAAAGTTGGATACAGCGAAGACAGCTATACAGCGTCAGAGTTTGACATTACACCATATCTGAATCCGGCTGGAGAAGAAAATGTAATTGCTGTTCAGGTATACCGTTGGTCTGACGGAAGTTATCTGGAAGATCAGGATATGATCCGCTTAAGCGGTATTTTTAGAGATGTCTTCTTATTTGCAAAAGAAAAAGAAGCTTCTTTGTTTGACTTCAATTACACAACAACATTTGACGAAGAGTATAAAAATGCAACGATTGATTTAAGCGCAACGTTAAGAAGATACAATGAGACTGATCCTGCAATGCAAGGATGTACTGTGACAGCAACCTTGTTTGATGCCGAAGGAAATGAGGTATTTGCAGAAACTATGGATGCAAGATTCCATGGCAAGGAAGCAGAAGCAAAAGCATCTGTAGAAGTAGAAGAACCAAGACAGTGGTCGGCAGAAGATCCTTATCTGTATCAGCTGGTATATGAATTAAAAGATCCGGAAGGCAATGTGATTGAGACAGCAGGATGCAATGTCGGATTCCGTCAGATTGAAATTGTCAATAAAGGAACAAACAAATCACAGATCTTAATTAACGGACAGCCGATTATGTTCCGCGGTGTAAACCGTCATGAGACAAGCCCGGAGACAGGAAGACACATCACAGAAGAAAGCATGATCGAAGATATCAAGCTGATGAAGCAGAACAATATCAATGCAGTCCGCAGCTCTCACTATCCAAATGAAGCAAGATGGTATGAACTGTGCGATGAATACGGACTGTATGTGATTGATGAGGCAAACATCGAATCTCATGGATTAAACGACTATATTCCGCAGAGTGATCTGGGATGGATTGAAGCTTGTAAGGACAGAATGACAAGTGCGATTGAGAGAAGCAAAACGCATCCGTCAATTGTTTCTTGGTCTTTAGGAAATGAATCTTACAATGGAGATACATGGGCAGTACTGGGTGATCTGTGTAAACAGTTAGATCCGACAAGATTTGTTCACTATGAAGCAGACAGAGAGATTCCGGAAGTTGACGTATGGTCCAGAATGTACCGCCGTGTCAATGCCGATGCTTCTGTTGTAGATAAAGTTGCAAACCCGATGGTATGGTGGGGAATCTACGGAGACAAACCAGCTTTAGAGTGCGAATATGCTCATGCAATGGGTAACGGAGTTGGAAACCTTCAGGAATATTGGGATGTCTTTGAAAAATATCCAAACCTTCAGGGCGGATTTATTTGGGACTGGGTAGAACAGGCAATTACAATGGATACTCCGTCCAGCCAGATCCTTACAAATGACGGACAGGATATTGAAGTAGTATTAAAAGGCGAGCTGTCAGAAGAAGGACAGAACGGAAAAGCTATGGACGGATATGCAGAATGTAAAGTTGACAGAGCACTCGTATTTGGAGACTCTGCTCCATTTACAGTAGAAGCATGGGTAAAACCGGAAGCATCTGATCAGACCTCTCCAATCATCACAAAAGGAAATGATGAATGGATGAGTACAGAATCTTACGGTCTGCAAAGAAAAGTTACAACAGACGAAGAGACAGGGGAAACGACAGACGTTCTGGAATTCTATATCTATAACAACGTATTTGACGAAGAGACAGAACTGTACGGAAAAGTGTCAGCTTCTATCCCGACGCCGGAGAACTGGGCAGGAGAATGGCATCACGTTGCCGGTACTTTTGACGGTGAAAATGTCACCTTATATTTAGACGGTGAAGCAGTTGCAACCGTAAAAGATACAAACGGTATGAAGACAGGCGGAAATGCGGTAGGAATCGGTGCAGACGTTACGTTTGACGCGCAAAATCCAAACGTTCCGGCGACATTTAACGGTTTGATTGACAGCGTACGCATCTATAACAGAGCTTTGAGCGAAGAAGAATTGGCTGATACAGAACGTACCGCTGATGAAAGCACTGTTGTATGGCTTGACTTTGAAGAGACTACAGAAAAGACATACAGCACAGAAGAGTACTATAGCTTCGGAGGAGACTGGGGAGATATTCCGGAAGGAAATCCGAACAATAAAAACTTCAGTTCAAACGGTCTGGTTGGTCCTGACCGAGACGTACAGCCTGAAATTGTAGAGGTTAAGAAAGTTTATCAGGAACTTGACGTAGAAGAAGGCGATTTGACAAAACAGGAGATCGTAGTTAAGAACAAATTCTTATTCACAAATATGAATAAGTATGAAGGAACATGGCAGTTACTGGAAGACGGCGTTGTAATCCAGTCAGGAACATTTGACGAAGCGCAGATGGATCTGCCGCCTCTGACAGAAAAAGCAATCAAGGTTCCGTATGAAATCACAGAGCCAAAAGCAGGAGCAGAGTATTTTGTAAATATCAGCTTTAAATTAAAAGAAGATGAACTTTGGGCTGATGCAGGACACGAGATTGCTATGGGACAGTTTAAACTTCCGGTAGAGGTTCCAGCGGCAGAAGGAATTACAATGGAAGAAGTTCCGAGTATGAGTGTAGAAGAATCAGAAGAGGGCGTAACTGTAACGGGAGAAGACTTCACAATTAACTTTAATAAAGTGACAGGAACGATTGACTCCTTTAACTTCAAAGGAACAGAATTGATCGAAAACGGTCCAATCCCGAACTTCTGGAGAGCAGCTACAGACAGTGACCTTGGATATTATTCTATGCTGACACTGGCTACATGGAGATATGCAGGCGTTGACCGTCAGATTCAGGATGTTACAATGGAGACAGTAGAAGATAAAGCAGTACAGATTACAGTCACTTCAAAACTGCCTACAGAGACAGAATCTGATTACAAACAGGTTTACACAATTTATGGAACAGGCGATGTGAAAATTACAAGTACGTTAGTACCTGGAAGCGCAGATCTGCCGATGATTCCAGAAGTTGGAAACTTACTGCAGATGCCGTTAGAGTTTGACAATGTAACATGGTACGGAAAAGGACCGGATGAAAACTACATTGACAGACAGACAGGATATAATGTAGGTATTTACACAAATACAGTAGAAAACTTCTATGTAAATTATGTAAAACCGCAGGAGACAGGAAACCGCACAGATGTAAGATGGGTAAGTCTGACAAACGATGAGGGGATCGGATTGTTAGCAAAAGCAGAGGGAACGATGGAATTTAACGCTCTGTATTACACACCAGAACAATTAAACACAAATCTGCATGCATATACGCTGCCGGATCCGACCAGCATCACACTGCGTCTGAATCAGGTACAGATGGGTGTTGGCGGAGACAACTCTTGGGGAGCAATGCCTCTGACACAGTATCAGAATCCTGCTGATCAGACGTATGAATATACCTATACTTTAAAACCAATTGATACAAGCGATCCCGCTGTTTCAATGGAAGAGTATAAGACAGCACTTCCGGAACTGGCAGAATAAATAAAAAGACAGTGAAATAATGATTAAGAGAGAGAGACGATTTAACGAGGGAGCGGGGTCTCTCTCTCTTTTTTTTAATTTCAAGGGGCGTTTCCTCCGAGATAAAAAAGGCTGTAGGAATGTGATGCCGAATAAAAAAGAGTTATCTCTGATACGATGCGCAGTTGCGGGGGCAATTTTCAGAGCACGATCGATTTTTTGCAAAGCATTGCTTTTTATGGTAATTTTTGATATAATATAAAAAAATTGAAGTGGAGGATATCAAATTGGACAACGCAGATGGAGACGCTGATCCGGAAAATAAAAAACAACAGATTTTGATAGAGAGAGGCATAGTTGCGCTATGGAAAAACGCAGCTATGTCTTTTTGCGCTTTTATTAAGGAAAAAGTTCGGTTATCCGTTCCGCATGGAAAGGAAGGAATCTTGGTATGTAGATAAAAATCAAAAGAAAAAAGAGACTAAAACTGCAAAATAGTAAGAAAGGATGAAAGATAGTATGGAAAATATCACAGTATCTTTGATTATTATTGTGATTTGTATTATGATGTCGGCATATTTTTCAGCGACTGAGACGGCTTTTTCCTCATTGAACAGAATCAGAATAAAAAATATGGCGGAAAAAGGAGACAAAAGGGCGGCGCTAGTTCAGCGGCTGTCGGAAAACTATGATGGGCTGCTCTCTACCATTTTGATTGGTAATAACATTGTCAATATTGCGAGTGCCTCGCTGGCAACGATTATTTTTGTAAGGTTTTTAGGAGAGGATGTAGGTGCGAGTATTTCTACGGTTGTAACGACAGTTGTTGTTTTGATTTTTGGAGAAGTTTCTCCAAAAAGTATTGCAAAAGAATCACCGGAAAAATTTGCAATGTTTTCAGCGTCGATTTTAAATGTTTTTATGATTTTATTAAAACCGGTAAATTTTCTATTTAAGCAGTGGAAAAAGCTGTTGTCTAGGATTTTCCATGCATCAGAAGAGAAAGGGATTACGGAAGAGGAATTGCTGACAATCGTTGAAGAAGCAGAACAAGGAGGCGGGATTGACAAAGAAGAAAGCAGCTTAATCCGCAGTGCAATTGAATTCAACGATTTGGAGGCGATGGATATCTTGACTCCGCGTATCGATGTGGAAGCAATCGAAAAGAACCTGACAGAAGAAGAGATTGCAAAGATTTTTCGGGATACCGGATATTCCCGTCTTCCTGTCTATGAAGAAAATATAGATAATATTATCGGAATTTTGTATCAGAAAGATTTTTATAATTTTGTTTATCGTACAGGTCAGGGATTTCAAGATTATATCAAACCGGTGCTGTATATCACAAAGACGAAAAATATCAGTGATTTGTTAAAAGAACTTCAGCAGAAAAAACTTCATATTGCTGTAGTTATGGACGAATTTGGCTGTACAGTCGGAATTGTCACACTGGAGGATATTCTGGAAGAATTAGTAGGAGAAATTTGGGATGAACACGATGAAGTAATTCAGGAGATTGAACCGATTTCGGATCATGAATATTTAGTGGCAGGAAAAACCAACATAGAAAAATTATTTGAACAGCTTCAAAGAAAAGAGGAATTTGATGTGATGACTGTGAGCGGCTGGGTAATGGAAGTACTGGAAAGAGTGCCGGCACAGGGAGATTCTTTTGAAAAAGACGGACTGGAAGTTCGAGTGGAAAAGATGGAAGGAAGACGGATTGAAAAAGTCTATATTGCAGACCACAGAGAAGAAAATACAGAATCGGAAGAGAAAAAGGAAGCCTAGAAAGACAGGCACGGTACAATAGGCAAGAAAATACGATAACAGTACAAGGATGGAAAAAGAAATGAAGATAATGATTGCACCGGCAAAAAAGATGCAAGAAGAAGGAGATTTGCTCTATGGAGAAGAATTCCCGGTACTGATAGACCGTGCGGAGGTATTAAAGCAATGGATGAGCAGTCTCTCTTATGAGGAAGCCAAAAGACTTTGGAACTGTAGCGACAAAATTGCAAAACAGGAATATGAGAGATTACAGAACATGAATTTGAAACATGCTTTTACGCCTGCCGTTCTTGCGTACGATGGCATTCAGTATCGGTATCTGGCACCGCAGATTCTCACAGAAAAACAACTTTGTTATCTTAAGACGCATCTAAGGATTTTATCCGGCTTTTATGGGATTTTGCGCCCAATGGACCGTATTGTTCCATATCGCTTAGAAATGCAGGCAAAAACACAAAAATTTGGATATCCTTCTCTCTACCAGTATTGGTCTGATACGTTGTACCAAAATCTGGCGCGAGAAACAAATTGTATTTTAAATCTTGCGTCAAAAGAATATGCCGTCTGTATAGAACCGTATCTAGAGACAAAGATGCAGTTTATAACATGTATTTTTGGAGAACTAAAAGGAGATAGAGTCATTCAAAAGGGAACAAAAGCGAAAATGGCAAGAGGAGAGATGGTAAGATTTCTGACAGAAAATCAGATCGAAAAGTTACAGGAGATAAAACAGTTTGAGAGATTGGGATATCACTATGATAAAGAACGTTCCAGCCAGACAACGTATGTTTTTTTGGAAAGTGAATCCCAAAAGAGAAAATAACACGGAACAGGCAAAATAAAAATTGATAAAGAAAGAGGGAATACGATGATTCAACTGATAGAGTATCCAAAATGCACAACATGTCAAAAGGCAAAAAAATGGCTCGAAGAGCATCAGATTGCGTTTGTAAAACGTCATATCATAGAAGAATGCCCGACACAAGAAGAGCTAAGTGTGTGGATAGAAAAAAGTGGTCTTCCGATTCAAAAATTTTTTAATACAAGTGGCATGAAATATAAAGAGTTAGGACTGAAAGAAAAGAGAAAAACAATGTCTCAAAAAGAACAGATTGCGCTTTTGGCAACAGATGGAATGCTGATAAAAAGACCGCTTCTGATAGGAGATACGTTTGTGGCAGCAGGATTTAAAGAACAGGAATGGATGGAAAAATTAAACGTACAGGAGTAAAAAAGATGAAATATTTAGTAATTGGAGCAGGCGGTACGGGAGGACCTCTCAGTGCATATCTGACACGCGCCCAAAAAGAAGTAACGGTAATTGCACGAGGCAGTCATTTAGAAGCAATCAAAAAAAACGGATTGAGGATTGAGACAACATGGAAGGAAGAATTTGTTGCGCATTTAAAAGCATGTAAAATGGAAGAATATGAAGGAAAACCGGATGTGGTATTTGTCTGTGTAAAAGGGTATTCTCTGGAAGAAACGATTTCTTTTTTGAAAAAAATTGCACATCCGGAAATGATTGTCATCCCGGTTTTGAATTTATATGGGACAGGAGAGAAGATACAAAGACAGATTCCGGAAATTTTGGTAACAGACGGATGTATCTATGTCTCAGCCAATATTAAAAAACCGGGAGTCATTCAGATGCACGGAAAAATTTTTCGGATAGTTTATGGAGTTCGAAATCCCGAAGAAGATGACAAGAGGCTGAAAGAAATCAGAAAAGATCTGGAGGAAAGCAAAATTACCGGTATTTTATCAGATCAGATCAAAAGAGATGCTTTAGAGAAATTTTCCTACGTTTCAGCGATGGCAGCATGCGGATTGTACTATGACGCAGTCGCTTGTGATATGCAAAAGGAAGGAAAAGAAAGGGCACTTTTTGTGGAATTGATTCGGGAAATTGTACTGCTTGCCAAAAAGATGGGAATTTCTTTTTCGGAGGACCTTGTGGAAAAGAATCTTCAGATTTTAGATGATTTAGCGCCGAGTGCGTCGACTTCTATGCAGAGAGATATCGCAGCAGGAAAAAATTCAGAGATAGACGGGCTTTTATTTGAAGTTGTACGATTAGGAAAGAAATACCATCTTTCACTTCCAGCTTACGAAAAAGTGGCAGAGGCTTTTAAGGGAGTCAGATAATCTGGAGAAAACTCTAAAAAAGAGAAAAGGTGAAAGAATTGAAACTGGAAATTATGACGACAAAACAATACACAGAAAAGCAAAAAGATACGGTAGAGCAGAGAAGATTAAAAGAAAGTATGGAACGAGGCAAATATTGTAAAGCAGAAATGCTTTCAGAATGTATTGTAGGGACGTTTGCGGTTCCGGACAAAAAAGATTTGTTTCATAAGAAAGAAGTTTTGGGTTATTATATGGACCGTGAAAAATTTTTAATGATCAGTGATCAGAAAATAGAAAAAGATCTGCTTAGAGAAGTTTCAAAGTATTGTGTCAATGGAACCGATACTCCGGCACAGTTTCTTGCGGGATTTATTGAATATCTGATTCGGGAGGACGTCATATATCTTCAGAATTTTGAAGAGCGTCTTGCAAAGATGGAAGAACATCTGGTTCATGAAGAAATAAAGCGGTTTGACATACAGATTTTAAATATTCGAAAGGAACTTTTGATTTTGGATTCTTATTATCAGCAGATGATGGATCTTTGCGGTGTTCTGGAAGAAAATATGAATGAATTGATGACAGCGCAAGAATGCAGAGTGTTTGGAATACAGGCATCACGCGTAGAGAGACTGCATGATACGACACATGTCCTAAAAGAATACTCTTTACAGTTAAGAGAACTGTATCAGTCCAGAATGGATGAAAAACAAAATAAGATTATGCAGATGCTGACGGTAGTTACGACGATTTTTATGCCTTTGACTTTGATTGCAGGATGGTACGGGATGAATTTTACCAATATGCCGGAACTAAACAGCAGATATGGATACTTGGTTATCATTATGGTCAGTCTGGCGATTATTATAGCGGAAATTCTCTGGTTTAAAAGGAAAAAATGGTTTTAAGAAGCAAAATTGCAAAACTTGCGAATCATGAAAAAAGAGAGTATAATGTGCATATCCAGAAAGGATAAATAAGAGGATCATAAGACAGGGGGCATTTGTATGACAATCGATGAATTAATTGCAATGCTGGAAATGCAGGAAGAAATTTTACAGTTTTCTCATTTTACGAATGAAGACGCCTGGGAACTAGGCTGTATTTTGGTGACAGAGGCAAAAAGAAGAAAGTTGCCGGTAGCAATTAGCATTCGCCTAAATAATGGCGCAATTCCATTTCAATATGAATCGAACGGCATTACACTGGATAATGAAGAGTGGATGACGAGAAAACAAAATACAGTAAAACGGATGGAGAAAAGCAGTTTTTTAGTTTGCATGCTGTTAAAAAAAGCAGAACAGACATTAGAAGACTGGCGTTTGGATGCAGGAGAATACGCAGCGGCAGGAGGAGCGTTTCCAATCCGTGTAGAAGAACTCGGCGTCATCGGTTCTGTCGTGGTATCAGGATTAGATCATATTTCTAACCATGATCTGTTGGTAAAATGTATTAGTCATTATCTTCATATTGATGAAGTTCCGCGGATTCGCGGGGAAGTGCTGTAATAAAACAGATGGATTAAAAAAGGAAAGTGATAATAAAAAAGGAATCGTTTTCGATAGATTTTTCTGTCGGCAACGATTCTTTTTTTGTTTGAAAGGAAAGATAAGATAGTTTTCCTTTCAGACAAAAAAGCTCTGTAAAGCGAGATTAATTTTTTATTTCAGGAATCTCAAAAAATTTCATATCTTCAGGCAAAGGTGCAATAAAAGACAGAGGAATTTTAGAGATTGGATGAAGAAAAGAGAGTTTATAAGAATGAAGTGCCTGGCGGCTGATCAGACGAAAATCAGGATGATATAAAAAATCTCCGATTAAAGGGTGACCGATATATTTCATGTGGACACGAATCTGATGAGTGCGTCCCGTCTCCAATTTTAAAGAGACAAGAGAAAGATCAAGATCGTCACGAAACGAGAGACGTTTAAAATGTGTGACGGCAGATTCGCCGTTTTGAAAATCGATGCACCGCGCAATCACAGAAGAATCTGCCCGAGCAATGGGAGCATCAATGATTCCTTCTTCTGGAACCTTTCCCTGAGCAAGGGCAAGATATTCTCGGCTTAATTGCCGATGTTTTCCCATCTCAGACAAAATAGCAGCACTGAGCATATTTTTTGCGACAATGAGCAGTCCTGTAGTATCACGGTCAAGACGATTGATACAACGGTAGACAAAAGGTTCTCCTTTTTGAGCAAAGTACCATACAAGTCCATTTGCAAGTGTATTATCGTAATTATGAACAGAAGGATGAATAGGCTGATCCGCCTCTTTGTTCAGGACGAGGAGATCCTCATCTTCATATATAATATGAATGGGAAGAGAAACTGGAACAATCTGTTCGGAAGATGCTGGATCCGTCAATGTGATGGTCAAAAGATCGTTTTCTTTTACTCTGACAGAAGAAAAAACAGGGATTCCATTTAATAAAATACCTCCCTTTGTTTTTCTGATGTGAGTCAGAACAGCATGGGAATATTCCTGCGTCTTTAAAAATTCGAAGATTTTCATTCCGCAGTGCCGGGAGGAAATAATATATTGAAAAATTCGTGTCATAGAAAAACTCCTTTTTAATATCAGAAAATTATTTTCTTTTTCAGTGTAGAAGAGAAAAAGAAAAAAGTCAAGAATTTTCATAATTTTAAGTATTAACGCATTAAAAACTGAAAAATAGGAAAAAATTATAAAAAAAGCTTTTCAAATTCTAAAAAATCAGTTAAAATATACAAGAAAGGAATAAAAAAACAGATAAGGAGAGAGAAAAATGGAAAGAGAAAAATTTGGATCCAGGCTGGGGTTCATTCTGATTTCAGCAGGATGTGCGATAGGACTTGGAAATGTGTGGCGGTTTCCCTATATTGTGGGGCAGTATGGAGGCGCCGCTTTTGTTTTGATTTATGTTTTATTTCTTGTGATCTTAGGACTGCCGATTGTGGCAATGGAATTTGCAGTCGGACGTGCCAGCCAGAAAAGTGCCGCATTATCTTTTGACGTGCTGGAACCAAAGGGAACAAAGTGGCACTGGGCAAAATACTTAACGATGGCTGGAAACTATATTTTAATGATGTTTTACACAACAGTCGGCGGATGGATGATGCTGTATTTTGTAAAGACAGCAAAAGGTGATTTTGAAGGACTAAATGCAGAACAGGTTGCAGGAGAATTTTCGAATGTGCTTTCTAACCCGACTATTATGATTGTGTGTATGGTGATTATTGTGGTTGGGTGCTTCGGAATCTGCGCGCTGGGATTGAAAAGAGGCGTGGAAAAGATCACAAAAGTAATGATGCTATGCCTGTTTGCTTTAATGGCGGTACTTGTAATCAACTCGCTGACGATGGAAGGAAATGCAGAAGGATTGGCATTTTATCTAAAGCCGGATTTTGGAAAGATGAAAGAGGCAGGACTTGGAGAAGTAATTTTTGCAGCTCTTGGACAATCTTTTTTTACATTGAGTATTGGAATTGGAGCACTGGCGATTTTTGGAAGCTTTATCGGAAAGGAGAGAAGGCTTTTAGGAGAGGCAGTCAGTGTCACAGTACTGGATACGCTGGTGGCATTTATGGCTGGACTGATCATTTTTCCGGCATGCTTTGCATTCGGGATCCAGCCTGACAGCGGACCGAATCTGATTTTTATTACGCTGCCAAATGTATTTAACCATATGACAGGAGGTCGGATCTGGGGCTCTTTGTTCTTTGTCTTTATGACTTTCGCAGCAGTTTCCACTGTGATTGCTGTCTTCCAGAATATTATTACGTTTGCAAGAGAACTGACAGGATGCAGCATCAAAAAAGCAGCAGTGGTCAATGCAGTCGTCATTATTATTTTGTCACTGCCGTGTGTATTTGGATTTAATCTTTGGAGCAGTTTTCAGCCGTTTGGTGCCGGAAGCACGATTCAGGATCTGGAAGATTTTATTGTCAGCAACAATATTCTTCCGATTGGAAGTCTGATCTATCTGACTTTTTGTACGAGCCGGTACGGATGGGGATTTGAAAATTTTATGAAAGAAGTCAATATGGGAAAGGGACTAAAATTTCCAAAGGCAATTCGATTTTATGTGACTTGGATTTTGCCGATTATTGTGCTTGTTATTTTTATTCAGGGATACTGGGCAAAATTTGCATAAAAAATCCAAAAATAAAGCGGCAGGAGCTGCCATAAAATACATTTTCAAAAAAAGAGCAGTTGAAACTGGCTGTAAGAAAATGTATTGACGGCGGCTCCTGCCGCTTTTACTTCGATAGATCATGCGTGATCAGACAAAAATCAATAGGATTTTACTTTATTCCAAAGTTCTGTATAGATCTGATCAGCTTCTTCTCCAAGATAATGGAATGTTTCACAGTTTTGGAGATCTTCATCATCTGGAAATGCAATTTTGCTGTTTCGGATGGATTCATCTTCGATCAAAGCACGCGCCGCTTCGTTTGGAGTGGAATAGGTAATATATTCAAAATTCATGAACGCAATATCCGGACGGCACAAAAAGTTGATAAATGCCTCTGCATTTTCTTTATGTTCTGCATTTGCCGGAATTACCCAGGAGTCAATCCAGATATTAGAACCTTCTTTTGGAATTACATATTCCAGATCTGGATTTTCCTTTTGGGTATAGATGGCTTCGCCGGAATAGATCACACCGATTGCCGCCTCATTTCCAATCATTTTGTCACGGACCTGATCGACAACATATGCTTGGACGAGAGGTTTTTGTTCAATCAGTTTATCCTTTGCCTCGTTTAATTCATCTAAATCTGTAGAGTTTAGAGAATATCCGAGATATTTTAAAGTAATTCCAAAGGCATCCCGGACGCTGTCCTGCATCAAAATATTGTCTTTATATTTGGCGTCCCATAAAATACTCCAGCTTTCTACAGGTTCTTCCACCATTGTCTTATTATATAAAATGCCGACAGTTCCCCAGCAGTATGGAATCGAATATTTATTTTCCGGATCAAATTCTTTGGATTTTTCGAAATAGCGGGTTCCGATATTTCTAGCATTTGGAATATTGTCAAAGTTAATTTCAGCCAGCAGATTATTTTCGATCATACGCTGAATCATATAGTCAGAAGGGCAGACAACATCGTAAGCGATCGCTCCTGACTGAATTTTAGGATACATAATTTCATTTGTCTCAAATTCCTCATAGACAACTTGGATGCCGGTTTCCTCTTCAAACAATGTCAAGACTTCCGGATCAAGATATTCACCCCAGTTGTAGACAATGACCTGATTGTCTGAACGGGAAGCATTTTGAGAACCGTAATAGAAACCTCCTATCATAAATAAAACAACGATTACGGCAGGAAGCGTACGGCGTACAAGAAAGATTCCGGCACGATGGGGGCGAGGCTTCTTTTTCGGCGCAGAGACGGTTTCCCGATTCGGTGCTGTGTTGATTAAAAGAAGCAACAGAAGCACTGTTGTAAAAAGAAGCGTAGAAAGCGCATACATTTCTGGCTTGATGCCTTTTCGCACTTCTGTATAAATTTTCGTGGATAAAGTATCAATACCGGGTCCTTTTGTAAAATGAGTAATGATAAAATCATCCAGCGACATGGTAAAAGCCATCATAAAGCCAGAAAGCACACCTGGCATAATATCCGGCAAAGTTACTTTAAAAAAAGCATAGACCGGACTGGCTCCCAGATCCAGAGCCGCCTCATACGTACTTTTGCTGGTCTGCTTAAGCTTTGGCATAACACTTAAAATGACATACGGTACGTTAAATGTAATATGAGAAAGCAAAATCGTCTGAAATCCAAGTGTGACACGAAAAGTAATAAACAAAAGCATAAGGGAAATGCCCGTCACAATCTCAGCATTTACCATTGGAATATTAGAAATACCGGAAAAAATGGCACGGTATTTCTTTTTCATGCCCTGCATACCAAGCGCTGCCATAGTTCCGAGTATGGTGGCAATCCCGGCTGAGAGCAGAGCGATGATCAAGGTGGTATAAAGAGCATTCATAATATCTTCATTTTGAAATAAAGACAGATACCAGTCAAAAGTAAAGCCTCCCCATTTTGCACGCGTTTTAGATTTATTAAAAGAAAGTGCGATTAAGGTGAGGATCGGCGCATAAAGTAAAATAAAAATCAGCGCAAGATAGATGCGTTTTGCATGTTTTTTAATCAAAGAATGTCACCCTCCCCTTCTTCTTTTTCTGTTTTAGATAAAAACATCATGCTAATGACGATAAAGAGCATCAATACAAGGGAAAGACCTGAACCGACATTCCAGTTGCTTCCCTGCTTAAATGTCTGCTCAATAACATTTCCGATTAACAGAATTTTTCCGCCTCCCAGCAAATCAGAGACAACGAAGGTAGTCAAAGCCGGAACAAAAACCATTGTAATACCGCTTAAAATGCCGGGAACACTAAGCGGAAGCATAATTTTAAAAAAGGTCTGTACGCTGTTTGCACCCAAATCCCTTGCAGCATTGATTACATTTTGATCAATCTTGATGAGCACGTTATAGATCGGCAACACCATAAAAGGCAAAAAATTGTAAACCATACCAAGGACAATGGCATACGGGGTGTTGATAATATTCAGAGAAGGCAGATGAAAAAATTGTAGGATATTATTGATGACTCCGTTTTTTTCAAGAAGCGTCTGCCATGCAAGTGTGCGCAGCAAAAAATTCATCCACATCGGAAGAATAAAAATCAGGACGATAAAACTAGACTGATTCACATTTTTCCGGCTCAAAATGATCGCAAGAGGATAGGCAAGAATCAAACAGATGATCGTGCTGATAAAAGCAAGCAAGATGGCAAGACCAAGTGCTTTTAAATTTTCAGGGGTTGTAATTTTTGCCATATTCTCCAGAGTAAATGTTCCGTCTTGATCAGTCAGTCCGTAGTAGACAATCATCAAAAGAGGAATGACGATAAATGCGACAGACCAGACAAGATAGGGAGCGGCAAACCATTTTTTATTCTTCAACGTTGACAGCCTCCTCATCTTCAGATAACGGTTTGTTCATAATCTGAATGTTAAAAGGATCGACGCAAATGCCCACCTCTGTTCCAACCGGAAACATACCGGTACTGTGGACAAGCCATTCATGGTTGTTGGCAAGCACTTCCATTTCATAATGAACACCTTTAAAAATCAGATGTGTGACAACACCTTGAATGGTGCCTTCCTCCGGCTTAACGAGCTCGACATCTTCCGGACGGATAACAACATCAACCGGCTGATTTTTTCCAAATCCGACATCGACACACGGAAACGGCACGCCTAAAATTTTGACGAGTCTGTCTTCTAGCATCAGTCCGGGCAAAATATTACTTTCACCGATAAAAT
>CALWCS010000027.1 GCA_944376425.1 uncultured Lachnospiraceae bacterium
ATCGATGAGATTACATACCGCGATGCAATTATTATAGGGATCTTTCAGCTGATTGCGGCAGTTTTTCCAGGAACTTCTCGTTCCGGAGCAACAATTCTTGGAGCAATTCTGATTGGAATTGCAAGACCTGTTGCAGCAGAATTTACCTTTTTTCTTGCGGTGCCTGTGATGTTCGGCGCAAGTCTGATTAAATTGCTGAAATTTGGACTTTCTTTTACAAGTCAGGAACTGATTATTTTGGTTACTGGTATGGCTGTGGCATTTGTAGTTTCCATTATTGTAATTCGTTTCCTGATGGGATATATCAAAAAACATGATTTTAAAGTATTTGGCTGGTACCGGATTATTCTGGGACTTGTTGTTTTGGGATACTTTTTATGCTGGGCATAGAAAACACTGTTATATCAGGGCAATCAATAGACGGGCAGAGATTTTTTGCAGATAAAGAAGGCTAAATATATCTTCTGATCCTTTGGAAAAGTGGGTATGAGATTGAAAAGGATAACTGTCTAAAAAGAGAAATCAGTCAAAAAGGAAGGGGAAACAATATGAAGATTACTTATATCGGTCATAGCGGTTTTTGCGTAGAATTTGATCATGCAGTGTGTATTTTTGACTATTACGAAGGAGAAATACCAAAGCTAGATCTCCAAAAACCAATATTTATTTTTGTAAGCCATTGGCATCATGATCACTTAAACTTTGATGTTTTTCAGATGACACAGAAATATCCCCATACATTATGGCTTTTTTCGGATGATATTCGAAAAAAATATAATAGAAGATATCTGCAAAAACAGGGGCTTCGAAAAGAAGATGAAGAGAAATTATTTTTTTTGAAAGCACAAGAGCAGTATTGTTTTTCCGTTTTTGGATCGGAGGAAGAAATCCGGGTTGAGACCTTAAAGTCGACAGATGAAGGAGTTGCTTTTGTGGTCAATATAGAAGGAAAACAGATTTATCACGCTGGAGATTTAAACTGGTGGACTTGGGATGGCGAGACGAAAGAAGAGTATCAGGCAATGACAGAGGCATTCTGGAGAGAAATGGACTGTTTAAAAGACCGCCATTTTGACGTGGCATTTGTTCCGCTTGATCCAAGACAGGGAGATAAGTTTTACCTCGGGCTGGACGCATTTATGCGGACGACAAAAACAGATGCGGTGTATCCAATGCACTTTTGGAAAGATTCTTCGGTGATCGGGAAGATAAAGCAAATGAAGTGTTCTGAAGCATATCGGGATAAGATCAAAAACACACCGGCTGTAAAAGAAGAGAATTTAGAATAAAGGAAAAGAGAAAATGAAAGAAAGAAATCAATCCATTGATGCCATTCGGTTTGTGGCGGCAATCTTAGTGGTATGCCTTCACGCAGGACTGCCTAAAGGACTAACGTGGTCTTCGACAATTTTATTTGTCGCACGTACAGGAGTGCCTCTGTTTTTTATGATCTCTGGATATATGTTTGGAGTCAGACAGAAATGGGATCCTCATATGGATCAGTATACAAGAAGACAATTAAGAAAAATCGCAAAGATTGCGTTTGCAGCATTTGCATTTTATATTTTGGTTGATGTTTGGAGAAGCGGCTATAGAATTGTAATTCATGTCTTGACAGCACCGAAATCAATTTTAAAATTTTTCTTTTTAAATAATGTCTATTATGGAGGACATCTGTGGTATTTATTTGCCTATCTGGCGGTTTTAGCAGTCTATTTTATTCTGGTGAAAACAAATAAAGTGAAATGGATGTACTATTGGACTCCAATCGGGCTGATTTTGTATGAAATCTTAGGAAAGTATTCTAAGCTTGTCTTTGGAAGAGAAATGTATTATCTGTATGCCAGAAATTTTTTGATGATTGGAATTCCATGCTTTGCGATAGGATATTGGCTGGGACAAAAAGAGATCAGAGCAGCGATTAAGAAGAAAAACTTAGAAAAAGCAGGATGGATCCTTTTGATGGCACTGGAAATATGGATGCTTTGGGGTGAACGGATTTTTTTGGTAGAAAGAAAAGCATATGTGGGAAATAATAACTTTATTGCAAACACCTTTTTAGGAGCTACCGCATTAATGTTTGCACTTCGTTTCCCGGGGAAAAAACCATGGGTTGCCAAAGTGGCAGATTGGGGAAGAAAATATTCCATGCAGCTTTATATTTTCCATCCTTTTTTTAAACGGTGCTTTGATTTTGTTGCAAAGAAAATTCCGCTTTTATCTAATTTACTCAAAGATGAACGCTACCTTCAGATCTGGCGTGGAATACTCCCGATTTTATGTATTATTGGATGTATTGTGCTGAAGATTGCTTGGGACATTTTCATAAAACTGATAAAAGAGAGATCCATGAAAAAAAGAAAAGGTGCAGCAGCTGAGAGATCAGAATAAGACCTTCGAGTGCTTTTCCTGTTTTACGGGTCAGAAAATTATGTTTTTCAGACAGAAAGGACCTTTTGATCCCGGTATGATACGATAGAAAAGTGGATAGACTGTAAAAGATTAAAAAGAGAATGCATATTTTTATCTTTTACAAGCTATCTATTTTTTTAATTAAAAAAATACTTGACAAAAAGAAATTGTGTGTTATAGTAGTTATAGAACAAATAACAGTTAAAGGAGGGAACTCTATGAATATCAATAAATTTACACAGAAATCACTTCAGGCTGTAAATGAACTGGAAAAAGTGGCATATGAGTATGGCAATCAGGAAATTGAACAAGAACATTTATTATATTGTCTGTTGAATCAGGAAGATAGTCTGATTTTAAAATTAATAGAAAAAATGGAAATCAATAAAGAGCATTTCTGCAATAAAGTGCAGGAAGCTTTAAATAAACGTGTGAAGGTGTCGGGAGGGCAGGTTTATATTGGACAGCACCTGAATAAAGTTTTAGTCAGCGCAGAAGATGAAGCAAAAGCAATGGGAGATGAATATGTCTCGGTGGAACATCTGTTTTTAGCATTGCTGCGCTATCCAAATCCGGCGGTAAAAGCTATTTTTAAAGAATATGGAATTACAAGAGAGCGTTTTTTACAGGCACTTTCCACTGTCAGAGGTAATCAAAGAGTAACAAGCGATAATCCGGAGGCAACATATGACAGTCTGAAAAAGTATGGACAGGATCTTGTAGAAAAAGCAAGGAATCAAAAATTAGATCCGGTGATCGGAAGAGACGCCGAGATTCGTAATGTGATTCGGATTTTGTCACGTAAAACGAAAAATAATCCGGTTCTCATCGGAGAGCCGGGAGTTGGAAAAACTGCCGCAGTTGAGGGACTTGCTCAGCGTATTGTAAGAGGAGATGTCCCTGAAGGATTAAAAGACAAAACTATTTTTTCACTTGATATGGGAGCTCTTGTGGCAGGCGCAAAATACAGAGGAGAGTTTGAGGAGCGTCTAAAAGCAGTTCTGGAGGAAGTAAAGAAGAGTGAAGGAAAAATTATTCTGTTTATCGATGAACTGCATTTGATTGTGGGAGCCGGAAAAACAGATGGAGCGATGGATGCCGGAAATATGTTAAAGCCTATGCTGGCAAGAGGAGAACTTCACTGCATCGGCGCTACGACCTTGGATGAATACCGTCAGTATATTGAAAAGGATGCTGCTTTAGAGCGGCGTTTCCAGCCGGTTATGGTAGATGAACCTACCGTAGAAGATACGATTTCTATTTTACGTGGATTAAAAGAACGGTATGAAGTCTTCCATGGAGTAAAAATCACTGACAGTGCTCTAGTTGCCGCGGCAACATTATCAAACCGTTATATTACAGACCGTTTTCTGCCAGATAAGGCGATTGACCTTGTAGATGAGGCGTGTGCACTGATTAAGACAGAACTAGATTCTTTGCCGACAGAACTCGATGAACAGCAGAGAAAGATTATGCAGCTGGAGATTGAAGAGGCAGCATTGAAAAAAGAGACAGACAAATTAAGCAAAGAACGCTTGGAAAACCTTCAGAGAGAACTGGCTGAATTAAAAGACGAATTCAATACAAAAAAAGCACAGTGGCTCAATGAAAAAGAAAGCGTAGAGCGGTTGCAGACACTGCGTGAAAATATTGAAAATATCAACAAAGAAATTGAAAAGGCAAAAAGAGATTACGATTTAAATCGTGCTGCAGAACTGCAATACGGAGAACTTCCCAAAATGCAGCAGCAGCTGGAAATTGAAGAAGAAAAAGTAAAGAATAAGGATTTAAGCCTCGTTCACGAAAGCGTAACAGACGATGAAATTGCACGTATTATTTCGAGATGGACGGGAATTCCTGTCACAAAGCTGACTCAGGGAGAAAGAAGTAAGATTTTAGCGCTGGGGGAGGAACTGCATAAACGGGTGATTGGTCAGGATGATGGGGTCTCAAGAGTAACAGATGCAATTCTCAGATCAAAAGCAGGAATTAAAGATCCGACAAAACCGATTGGTTCTTTCCTGTTTTTAGGACCGACTGGAGTAGGAAAGACAGAACTTGCCAAAGCGCTTGCTGCAAATTTGTTTGATGATGAAAAGAACATGGTTCGTATTGACATGAGCGAATATATGGAAAAACATTCTGTCTCCAGATTGATCGGAGCACCTCCGGGATATGTAGGATATGAAGAAGGAGGGCAACTGACAGAAGCAGTCAGAAGAAAACCGTATTCAGTTGTCTTGTTTGATGAAGTGGAAAAAGCTCACCCGGATGTCTTTAATGTATTGCTGCAAGTGCTCGATGACGGTCGAATTACAGATTCCCAGGGCAGAACCGTCGATTTTAAAAACACAATTTTGATTATGACTTCTAATATTGGCTCTTCCTATCTTCTGGAAGGAATCAACGAAGATGGAACCATCCGTCAAGAAGCGGAAGAAATGGTAATGAATGATTTAAGAAGTCATTTCAGACCGGAATTTTTGAATCGCCTTGATGAGATTATTCTGTTTAAACCTTTGACAAAAGACAATATTGGAAGTATTGTAAATCTGATGATGAAAGATTTGAATCATCGTCTTACAGATCAGGAAATTCAAATTGAGTTGACTCCGGCTGCGAAAGATTATATTATAGAAGGCGGATATGACCCGATTTACGGAGCAAGACCTCTCAAAAGATTTCTGCAAAAAAATGTAGAAACACTTGCCGCAAAGATGATTCTTTCAGGCGATGTAGAGACGGAGGATACGATTGTTCTGGATATGGCAGACGGAAATCTTGCTGCGAGGGTAAAAAAACATCAGGAGTGAAAAGAAAATGATACCAAAGGATCCGATCATGCTTTTAAGTTACGTAAATACGATGCTGAGAGATAAGTATTCTTCTGTGTCGGAACTTTGCAAGGCGTGCGGAGTAGAGGAGAAAGAACTCTGTGAAAAATTGAAAACTGTCGATTATGAGTATGACAAAGAGACAAATCAGTTTATATGAGGAAAAGCAGCGGCGGACAAAAGGTTCTGCCTCTGCTTTTTCTTTGAAATAAAAGCGTTGCAGGACGCATATTTGGGGGAGAAAAATATTTTTTCACTGATCAGAATCAAAAAAACAAAAATACGTTTATCATAGTATGAGGACTTCTGAGAGTTTGAAATTTTTTCCAAGAAGGAAACAATATCTTGCCATAGTAAGGTATTTGACTATAGAATAAAAATCATGTATAATGGAAAAAATTATCAAAAAGGGGAAGTAAATATATGGACGAAGAAAAACGCAGGAAGATTCAAAATTTCATTTCAGTGATTTCTTTGATTTTAGTTGCAGTTATCGCACTTTTCTTATTTATTGCTTCTAGAAATCAAAAATTGACAGGAACAGTTTTTAATATCATAATAGGGGGATTTTTAACTTTTTATTGGATTTTGTTTGATATCATTGAACCTATTTTGCTAAAACAATTTGATAATCTGACCAGGGAGCGAAAAATCGCCTATATTAAGTATATTGTAATCGACGCCATCGGTTATGCGGGAATTGCTTATTTTGTCTGCCTTCTGGGAGGTTCTTCTTCCAATAAAGGAATTGTCGGAGCAGTTATTTACGTAGTATGTATCAGTTTAAAGAGAAAATTTAAGGAAGAATTTATCGGTGTAGATCAATTAAAAGAAACAGAAAAAACGCAACAAGAGAAAGAAAAAAAATCAGAATGATTTCAGCGGAAATACTGGATGTCTGTCAGGGGAGAAGACAAAGACAGGAAAACAGTCACAGCCAAGAAAAAGGCATGGAGACTGTTTTTTTTTCATATATATCAGATGAGAGACCGATGAGTCGTGCATGTTTTAGTTCTGATAAAAAATATCAGGAGTATGCGCAGAGAAAGCGGCTTACCGGGACAAGAAGACGAAAGGATTCTTGGATGGAAAAAAGGCAGGATGAGGAAATATATGAAAAAAAGAAATATCAGCAAAAGCCTGGCAGTGATCAACAGCTTTCTGTTTTTGATGATTTTATCATTACAGATCCAGAAATTAGAGGAAAATCAAAAAAAAGAAAGCGCTTCTGAAGCGATGATGATGGAAGAAGACGAACAGCTTAAGACAGAAGAGAACAGTGATATGAAACCCAAAATTGCATTAACGTTTGATGATGGACCTCATCCGGTATATACTCCGATGCTTTTGGAGGGACTTCAAGAACGAAGAGTAAACGCAACCTTTTTTTTGATTGGAAAAAATATTGAAGGAAATGAAGAAATTGTAAAACAAATGGCAGAACAAGGAAATCTGATCGGAAACCATACATACAATCATGTTAAAGTAAGTGAACTTTCAGCGAAAGAGGCATGTGAAGAAATGATGATGACAAGCGAACTGGTGGAGCAGATTACGGGGGAGGCAACGTGCTATATTCGACCGCCGTTTGGGGTTTGGGATGACAGTTTGGATTGTGAAATCGATATGATATCGGTAAAGTGGACCATTGACCCGTTAGATTGGACAACAAAAAATGTTTCAGAGGTCGTAGAGAAGGTAGTGACGCATGCCGAAGAAAATGATATTATTTTATTACATGACTGTTATGAATCGTCGGTGCAGGCTGCACTTCAGATTGTTGACAGACTGCAGGCAGAAGGGTTTGAATTTGTGACAGTAGATCAATTGATTTTAGAATGAGAAGAGGATCACTATGGATTTATTTGAATACGCAAGAAGTAAAAATATGGAGACGGAATCACCGTTGGCTTTTAGAATTCGCCCGAGAATTTTAGAAGAAGTTGTGGGACAGGAACATATTATCGGAAAAGGAAAAATGCTTTATCGTGCTATAAAAGCAGATAAACTGAGTTCATTGATTTTTTACGGACCTCCCGGTACCGGAAAAACAACACTTGCCAGAGTCATTGCCAATACAAGCAGCGCAGAATTTGTCCAAATCAATGCAACGATTGCCGGAAAGAAAGATATGGAAGAAGTGATAAAAAAGGCGAAAGAAACAAGAGGAATGTACGGGAAAAGAACGATTCTGTTCGTCGATGAGATTCATCGCTTTAATAAAGGGCAGCAAGATTATCTGCTTCCGTTTGTAGAAGACGGAACTGTTATTTTGATTGGAGCTACGACAGAAAATCCGTATTTTGAGGTAAATAGTGCCCTGATTTCAAGATCTGTTATTTTTGAGCTGAAGCCTTTAAAAAGAGATGAGATACAGACGTTAATTCATAGGGCAGTATATGACAGAGAACGCGGTATGGGAGCATATGATGCTGAAATACAGCCAGATGCGGAAAAATTGCTGGCAGATCTCTCGGGAGGAGATGCAAGAATTGCATTAAATGCAGTGGAACTTGGAGTGCTGACGACACCGAGAAGCGAAGATGGAAAAATTTATCTGACAGCGGAAGTAATTTCAGAATGTGTTCAAAAACGTGTAATTCACTATGATAAAAGCGGAGATAATCATTATGATGTAATCTCAGCCTTTATTAAGAGTATGAGAGGGTCTGATCCGGATGCGGCAGTCTACTATCTTGCGAAAATGCTTCTTGCCGGAGAGAGTGTCACATTTATTGCACGCCGAATTATGATTTGTGCATCAGAAGATGTAGGAAATGCAGATCCTTTAGCAATTCAGGTCGCAGTGGCGGCAGCACAGGCAGTAGAACGGGTGGGAATGCCTGAAGCTCAGTTAATCCTGGCACAGGCAGCAATTTATATTGCAACAGCTCCAAAGAGTAATTCTTCTACAAATGCGATTTATGATGCGATGAGATCCGTCAGAGAAAAAAAGACGACGGTTCCGTCTCATTTAAGAGACAGTCATTATCCGGGATCAGAGGAACTCGGAAGAGGAATCGGATACGAATATGCCCATGAATTTCCAAAACATTTTTCCAGACAGAGATATCTTCCGGAAGAACTGGGAAGTCAGAAGTTTTATGATCCATCTGAAAATGGATATGAGAAAGAAATCAAAAAGTATTTAGACTGGATTCATGCAGAATAAAAGCGGAAGACATAAAATGCCGGTATAAGAATGTCAGAGAATGTCAGAAATTCTTTTACCGGCATAAAAAATATTTTTAAAGATTACAAAATTACATTAATTCCTTCATCAGATACGCATAAATTTCCTGACATTTTTCTTTCCAGTTTACACACATGGCAGAAGCCTGCTGCTTATCTGGAACTGTCAAAGTAAGATCAATCAAGCTGGCATTGCGCTCTAGTACTTTGCACTGAACAGCATAATCGCCGTTTGTGGTTTTATAAAAATCGGAGGTGACAGAGACTTCATCCCGCAATTCAAGACGATGTTTTTTGAGATATTCGTCGATATCTTTCTGAATCGCTCGGGAAATCATATGTTCGAAATATCCTAGAGTTTCTCTTCCGGCATCCGTAATATAATAATAAGAACTGTTTCGAATAGTCTCGGAACGAATCAAATGAGATTCAATCAATTCGGAAAATGTTTTTTGCAAAGTGAAGTACGTAGTATATCCGGCATCGAGTACAAAATCGGAAATCTGTGAATTTGTAAGCGGAAAATTAACTTTTGTAAGCATATACAGTACAATCAGCTTGTACAGTGTCAAAGGTTCTGACATAAGATGCCTCCTTTTATCTGAAAAAATTGCGACCTTGCCAGGTGTTTCGCACTTTTAATTCCTGGTGAATCGCATTAAGAACAGAACGTTTTCTCGTACTCCAAAAAGGAGCAATAAGAAGATCCTTTGGACCATCTCCCGTCAAACGATGGACGGTAATATCGGGAGAGAGAAGTTCCAGGCAATCTGCGATCAGAGAAACATATTCTTCCATTTCCATCACATGAAACGGATGATGTTCATAGTAATCAGCCAGATCGGTTTGCTTCAAAATATGAAGAAGCTGTAGTTTAATCCCTTGAATTGGCTGACGGTTTAAATAGGAGATCGTCTCAAAGATATGATTCTTTGTCTCTCCTGGAAGTCCTAAAATCGTATGAACAATCGTGGTAAGACCTCGCTGATGAAGATGAGTCACTGCTTCTTCAAAACAGGAAAGAGGATAGCCCCTTCTGATAAACTGAGCTGTTTTTTCGTGAATTGTCTGAAGACCCAATTCTATCCAGACAGGTTTTTCTCTATTTAACTCCTCTAAAAGATCTAAAATCTCCGCAGGAAGACAATCTGGTCTTGTCGCAATCGATAAAATGACAATTTCAGGACGACGGATTGCTTCCGTAAAGATTTTGCGAAGATAAGAAACATCCGCATATGTGTTTGTATAAGCTTGAAAATAAGCGATATATTTTTGAACCGGTCGTTTTGAGGCTAACTTATGCTCTTCAAAATCAATCTGGTCAGAAATTGAAAGAGAAGCACTTGCCGCAAAATCTCCAGAGCCGCCCTGACTACAGAAAATACATCCTCTGTTGCCTGATTTTCCATCTCTGTTTGGACAGGTCATACCTCCATTTAAAGCAAGTTTATATACTTTTTCTCCAAACTGCTGCTTTAATTCATAGTCGAGAGAACGATAAGGTTTATCGCCCCAACGTCGGACACAGAATGGGGATTCTGTTTTTGTTGTCATAAATGGTTTCACCTTTTCTTCCCTAAATTGTTTAAAATCATCATATCATTTCCAGCCAGTCAATTCAAGAACGATTTTTTCAGATAGAAGAAGACTTTTGCTTCTATAGGCAGCGAACAACAAAATGGTATTTGTGGCGAAAGTCAGTCATCAGATTTTACATTTTGAAAAAAAACCTTTTTATTTTACATAGATTTTACAAAACTCTGATTTTTAATTTTACATCTCTTCGATAAGATGGAGACTGTAAAACAAAGAAACAGAAAACAAAAAAACGGAAAACAAAAAACGACTCGTAAAAAAAGGAGAAAATTGATTATGATGAAAAAAGCTTTGGTATTAGGTTTAGCAGGAGCAATGTTATTAGGAGCAACAGGTGTTGTAAACGCAGAAGAAGAACTTTCTGGAAGCATTACAGGTTCAGGCTCCTCAGCATTATTACCGTTGGCTCAGGATGCAGCAGATGCCTTCAAAGAGCTTCATCCAGACGTATCAATCACTTTAAACGGAGGCGGATCAGGAACAGGTTTAAATCAGGTTTCTAACGGATCTGTAGATATCGGAAACTCTGATGTGGAAGCAGAGACAAAATTGGAAGAAGATGCAGCAGCAGAGCTGGTAGATCACAGAGTATGTGTTGTTACGATGGCTGCAGTAGTAAATAAAGAAGTAGGAGAAAGTGTGACAAGTCTGACAAAAGATCAGCTAATTGGTATTTTCACAGGCGAAATTACAAACTGGACAGAAGTAGGCGGACCAGATGAAGATATCGTGTTGATTACTCGTCCTCAGACATCAGGAACACGTGCATTATTCCAGGAGTACGCACTGGACGGAAATGAAGAACTTTCAGGCGGTTCTTTAGAGACAGACGATTCCGGCACATTGCTTCAGAGCGTTGCAGATAACCCAGGAGCAATCGGATATGTTGCACTGCCATATCTGTTAAACAATGACAGCGTAACAGCCGTTGCTATCGATGGTGTAGAACCTACTCTGGAAAACACATACAACGGAACTTATCCAGTATGGGGATATGAGCATATGTATACAAAGGGAGAACCTTCTGAAGTAGTACAGGCTTACATTGATTTCATTATGAGCGATGAATACGGCGCAAGAATTGAAGAGCAGGGATACGGCGTTACCTCTAAAATGACAGTAGAAAGATAAGATAGAAAAAGAACAGGAAGTTATAACGAGAAGTGATAATGTATGATTGCCGCACTTGTTGCGGCAATCGTATGTTATGTTCAAGTTGCCAAAAATAAAAGAAAGATAAAAAAAGATGAAAGAGAAAAGTTTATTCTGGAAAGAGCATTTCTGGCATGGCTTAATCAGTTGCTGCGGACTGTTTGTAATAGTTCTGACTCTGGCAATCGGAGCATTTTTGGTCTATAAAGGAAGCGGTACGTTTACAACGTATGGGCATAGTATTTTCGAATTTTTATTTTCTTCTGACTGGTCTCCGGTAGATAGCTCAAAAGGAGGAGGAAGCGTAGGAGCAGCGATCTTCATTGTAGGTTCAGTGTCTACCTGTGGACTGGCACTTTTGATTGCAACTCCATTTAGCCTTGCAGCAGCGATTTTTATGTCAGAAATTTCACCAAAGTTGGGAACACGCTTTTTTAGACCAGCTGTTGAACTGTTTGTAGGAATTCCGAGTGTTATCTACGGATGGGTTGGTCTTACAACACTTGTTCCGGCAATCAGAGATCTGTTTGATTTAAATGTAGGATATTCCGTGCTTGCGGCAGGAATTGTACTTGCAATTATGATTTTTCCTACAATTACAAGCGTAGTGACGGATGCAATAAAAAGTGTGCCAAACGATTATCGAAAAGCAGCATATGGACTTGGAGCAACAAGATGGCAGGTAATCTATCAGATTGTAATGCCTGCTGCAAAACCAGGTGTTTTTACAGGAATTATTATGGGATTGGCGCGTGCATTTGGAGAGGCACTTGCCGTTGCGATGGTTATCGGACGAATGAGAGCATTCCCGACCTCGATTCTTTCACCGACCACAAACTTGACGGCTGCAATCGCTTCCGACATGGGAGGGTCCATGGATGGAGGAGAATATAACACAGCACTTTGGACAATGGCGCTGTTACTGTTTTTGATCTCCTTACTGTTTATTTTTATTATCCATCGAATTGTAGGAAAAGGAGGAGTAGAAAAAAATGAAAGCAAATGAGAAAGCAAAACGGGTAGATCGTGTGATGACATGGATATTCGTAGCAGTTGCAGGATTTTTTATCCTTCTCCTTATTGCTTTTGCTCTTCTTGTAATAGGAAGAGGTATTGCAGGATTCGAACCTTATATGTTATCATTTACTAGAGATGGAATCGGCAATCAGTTATTTAATACAGTTTATCTTGTAGTGCTTGCACTGCTGTTCAGTGTTCCGCTCGGAATTGCGACAGGCGTTTACCTTGCCGAGTATGCAAAACCAGGTAAAGTGACACATTTCCTTAGTATCTGTATTGAAACACTCTCCTCACTTCCTTCCATTGTGGTCGGATTGTTTGGATATCTTGTTTTTATTGTAATGGTAGGAGCGCAGTGGAATCTCGTTTCAGGTGCATTGGCTGTTTCGATTTTAAATCTTCCGCTGATTGCGACAACAACAAAAGATGCTATGGAGTCTATGCCAAAAGGATACCGTATGGGAAGTATGGGACTTGGAGCTACGCATTGGCAGACCATCAGACGAGTTCTGCTTCCGGCTTGTATGCCGAGAATTCTGACAGGTATCATTCTTGCGGCAGGGCGTGTTTTTGGTGAAGCGGCAGCCCTTTTGTATACGGCAGGAATGAGTACGGATATTAACTGGAGCAATTGGGATATCACGTCACCGACGTGCCCACTCAATCCATTCCGTCCGGGAGAGACGCTTGCACTTCATATCTGGGCAAGCCGTACAGAGGCGATCCGACCAGATGCTGCACAGATTGCAAACTTTTCATCAGCAGTGCTGTTGATTTTAGTATTTGCATTTAGTATTGGAGCGCGTGTATTAGGACGACGTATGGAACGGAAACTAGCAGGAGGAAAATAAAACGTGGAAAGTAAATTTGAGGTTTCAAAATTAAATCTGCATTATGGACAGTTCCATGCGTTAAAAGATGTCAGTCTTTCAATTTTACCGCATGAAGTGACTGCGTTGATTGGACCGTCTGGGTGTGGAAAATCTACTTTTTTAAAAACTTTAAATCGAATGAATGATCTGGAAGAAGGCGTTGTAATCGACGGCGATGTTTTGTTAGACGGAAAAGATGTATATAAAGAGATGGATGCTATTTCTCTGCGGCAGAGAGTTGGAATGGTATTTCAGCAGCCAAATCCATTTCCAAAAAGTATTTATGAAAATGTAGCTTATGGTCCGAAACTGCAGGGAATTCGTTCGAAGGTAAAGCTGGATGAAATTGTAGAAAATGCTCTTAGAGGCGCTGCAATTTGGGATGAAGTAAAAGATCGTCTGAAAAAAAGTGCTTTGGGACTCTCGGGAGGACAACAGCAGAGACTTTGTATCGCAAGAGCGCTTGCAGCAGGTCCGGATGTTTTGCTGATGGATGAGCCGACAAGTGCGCTGGATCCGATTTCTACTTCAAAAATAGAAGAACTCTGTACTGAACTAAAAAAAGATTATACGATTGTGATGGTCACGCACAATATGCAGCAAGCTGCACGAATTTCCGACAGAACAGCATTTTTCCTGTTGGGAGAAGTAATCGAATACAGTGATACAGATCAGATGTTTTCAATGCCAAAAGATAAAAGAACAGAAGACTATATTACGGGGAGATTTGGTTGATATGACAAGAACAAGATTTGACGAACAACTGGAAGAACTTCATGTTGAGTTGATCAAAATGGGAAGCCTCTGTGAAGAGGCAATTTCTCTTTCAGCGCGTGCTCTGGAAGAAGAAGACAAAGAGATAGAAAAAAGAGTATTCCATCTGGAAACAGAAATTGATGAGATGGAACGTACGATTGAAACGCTTTGCATGAGACTGCTGCTGCATCAGCAGCCAGTGGCAAGAGACTTAAGAACGATTTCCGCAGCCCTGAAAATGATCTCAGATATGGAAAGAATTGGAGATCAGGCGGCAGATATTGTAGAACTAGTTCCTTACATTGCAAAAAGCGAAACGAAGAGCAAAAGCCATATCAAAGATATGGCAAAAGAAACCGTTTCCATGGTTACAGACAGCGTAGAAGCTTTTGTAAAGAAAAATCTGGATCTTGCGGCAAAAGTCATTAAAAAAGACGATATCGTAGATGAAATGTTTGCGCAGATTAAACAGGAACTGATGGAACTTGTAAGAAGTCAAGATGTAGATGCAGAACCGGCTCTTGATCTTTTAATGGCGGCAAAATATTTTGAACGAATCGGAGACCATGCTGTCAATGTGGCAGAATGGGTAGAGTACTCTGTCACAGGTATTCATAACAGTAATGAACATCATCTGGGAAAATAAAACACAGATAGATGATTTGAGGTGAGTAATGTGATTTATTTATTAGAGGATGACGACAGTATCCGCGAACTCGTAACGTATACGTTAAATAGTCAGGGCATGGAAGCAGAGGGATTTGCAAGACCAAGCCAGTTTTGGAAGGCATTGAATCAAAAAATGCCTTCTCTTGTATTGTTAGATATTATGCTTCCAGAGGAAGATGGAATTGCAATTTTGAAAAAACTGCGGAGTTCTGCTTCGACAAAAAAACTGCCTGTAATCATGCTGACAGCAAAAGGCAGCGAATATGATACGGTGCGGGGATTAGACAGCGGAGCAGACGATTATATCCCAAAACCATTCCGGATGATGGAACTGTTGTCAAGAATCCGTGCTTTGCTCAGAAGAACAGAAAGTGCTGAAAAAATAGAAGAATATCAGATAGGTTCTCTCTATGTCTGCCCTTCTCAGCATATTGTGAAAGTAGACGGAAAGGCAATTGTTTTGACATTAAAAGAATTTGAACTGCTTTGTCTGCTGCTGTCAAAACGTGAAATGGTATTTACGCGCTCTCAACTGTTAAATCAGATTTGGGGATATGAATTTGATGGAGAAAGCAGAACAGTAGACGTCCATATTCGAAGTTTGCGGCAAAAATTAGGAGATGCAGGAGAATGTATTGAGACAGTTCGCGGAGTTGGATATAAGATTGGAGGAGGAAATTTTTGACAAAAAAAATCTTTCGTTCCATTCTGATCGTCTCTATGATTGTATTTTTGATCAGCATGGCTTGTATTTTATGGGTGCTCTACCGATCTTTTTCAAGTCAGCTTGAGAGGGAATTGGAGAAAGAAGCGCAGTATCTCGCGATAGCGGTGGAAAATACGGACATTAATGTTTTGGAGGAACTTTCGGATACGGATGAGCGAGTCACTTTAGTGGCAGAAGACGGAACAGTTTTGTATGACAATTATGCAGACGAAACTGGGATGGAAAATCATGCAGACCGTGAAGAAATAGAAGAAGCGATGGAAAAGGGATCCGGACAGGCCATACGCCAATCGAGTACAATGAGCCAGAAGACAGTTTACTATGCGATGAGACTGGAAGATGGAAGAGTTCTAAGAGTTTCCAGCACGCAAGACAGTGCATTTAGCATCTTAGGAGATCTCATTCGTCCACTGGTAGGAATTGCAGTTGTGATGGTTGGGCTGTCGGCAATTTTTGCTTCAAAAATTTCGAAAAAAATTGTGGAGCCGCTTAACCAGCTGGATTTAGAAAAACCAGATCAAAATGACGCTTACGATGAGGTCGCTCCGTTACTGATAAAAATCAGTAAACAGCAAAATACAATTCGCAGTCAGCTGGAGGTGGCAAAGAGTCAACAGGAAGAATTTGCAATGATTACAGAGCATATGGAAGAAGGGTTGTTTGTTCTGGACTCCCATGGTAATCTGCTTTCCTTTAACCGAAGCGGTCTGGAAATATTGGGAGTCAGCGACGTAAAAGAGGGACAGAATGTTCTGGAACTAAACAGAAGCAAAGCATTTCGAGAGACAGTGGAAATGGTTCTCGATGGAAAGCATCGGGAAACATTGCTGGATCTGGGAGGACTTTCCTGCCAGTTGATAGCAAATCCTGTTTTTGATGGGGAGAAAAAGAAAGGGGCGGTTCTTCTATTGATCGATAGTACAGAAAAAATACAGTTAGAGCAGTTAAGAAGAGAATTTACTGCAAATGTATCGCATGAATTGAAAACGCCTCTCACCTCTATTTCAGGATTTGCAGAGATTATGCGTGACGGTATGGTAAAACCGGAAGACATGAAGAAATTTGCGGATCGAATTTTTCAGGAAGCACAAAGACTGATTACTCTTGTCAGTGATGTCATTAAAATTTCTCAACTGGATGAGGGAGGAATTCCTTATGAGAAAGAAGAAGTAAATCTGTATCAGATGGCTGAAGAAATTTTAAATCGTCTCCGTCCACAGGCTGAAAAAATGAAAATAGAATTAAAGTTGGAAGGAACAAAGGCAGTACGTCGTCTGGAAAAGCCAATTTTTGATGAAGTGCTGTATAATCTCTGTGACAATGCGATCCGCTATAATAGAAAAGGCGGAAAAGTAATGGTAAAAATAGAAAGTGATCCGCAACAAAATCAGACAGAGATTACAGTAAAAGATACGGGGATTGGGATTCCGATGGTTCATCAGAAGCGGATTTTTGAGCGTTTTTACCGTGTAGATAAAAGTCATTCAAAAGAAATCGGAGGAACGGGACTTGGATTATCCATTGTAAAGCATGGAGCCGGATACCTTGGAGCGGAAGTGAACGTAGAGAGCGTGCCAGGAGAAGGAAGTACTTTTACTTTAAGATG
>CALWCS010000028.1 GCA_944376425.1 uncultured Lachnospiraceae bacterium
TATCGTGATTCTCTGTATCATTGCAATGATACTGTATGGTATTGTCAATATAGCAGAAAAACATTATCTGAAAAAAAAGTGACTTTCAAAAATTATGTTTTCTGGCAGCGAAGCCCCCTGTCGGTATCTTGAACCGTAACAGGGGGCTTCGTCTTATCCTTCTTTTTATTTTTGAATCAATTTTACTGCATTAAAATTTCTGTACTTTCTTCTTGCGTTTCTTCTCCTCCAATCGTCACATTCGTTGCATGTCCGATACGATCCACTGCATCTGTACATGTAATTTCCACGTTCTCTACATCAGAAGCGCGACCGAATACTATATTGAATAAAATTCCGTCTTCCATATAATGATCTGGATTTTCATAAGAAATCGTATAAAGATACCTTCCATTTTCTTCTGTCTGCGCTACCTCTGTGATATAAGCTCCGCCTTCTATTCTTACTGCTACAGGAGAACTTACTGTAAAGGTCGCTTTTGTTACTCCATGATTCCATGACATCGTTACCGGAACAACGCTTCCTTCTGCTTCTTCTGTCTCTACAATTCCATACCATCCCACATCGGTATATCCATGTTCTTCCGGCGTTACCGGATCAAAGTTGTATCCTCCTGCCTCATATTCGGCAATCGCTGCTTCTACATCTTCAATATAGCCATTTGAAATGCTCCATGCGCTAAAGATGTGGCGTGTATTTGTTCTGAGTGAATTCAAAAGGATCGCCTGGTTTGTCTCTCCTTTTGCATAATATGCAAATACTTCATCGACATATCTGCCGCTCCAGTCGATTTTATCTTCCAGAGAATCATGTGCTGAAATTAAAGTTGTCACCCAGCTGGAATTGGAATTGTCGATTGCAAAATAGTCGGAAACAATATATCCTTTGTATCCCCACTCATCGCGCAGCAAGCTCGTGTTAAGCGCGTAATTGCATCCTACCCATTCCGGTCCGATATTGTTATAGGCGCCCATAATTCCCATTGCTCCGCCTTCTTTAAATGTCTTAAAGCAGATTTCCCATGCTTCTGCATAAGTCTCACGAAGTGCCTGCTCTGATACATAAGTATGAACCGTGCCGCGATGTGCCTCCTGATTATTCAGCATAAAATGTTTTACTCCTGCGCACAGTCCGCCTGGATTTTGCATTCCATAGGCAAGATTTGCAATAATTGTTCCGCCAAGATACGTATCTTCTGACATATATTCAAAATTTCTTCCTCCTGACGGTGTGCGGTGCAGATTCAAACCTGGCGCATACAGAGCAGAATGTCCCAGAAGATATGCTTCATATCCTTGTGCTGTTCCCATTGCAAGAGCAAGTTCTGTGTTCCACGTTGAACTCAGACATGTGCCAGACGGGAATCCCGTTACCTGATAATCTTCCTCTCGTTTCGGATTTGGTTCTTTTCCCATTGTAACCGGTCCCATTCCGACCTGTGCAGCACCGTCATTTCCCCAGCTCCAATACACACCGTACTGTTCTAATGCCGGGAACTGGAATTCACATCCACAGCATATGTGAAGCATCTCATAAAATGAAAGCTGATCCAAAAATTTCTCCCATGCTTCTTCTTCGGAAAGTACTCCGCTTTCGATCTCTGCAAACATTTCCTGAATCGTATACGGATCTGCATTTCCATTTTCATCGTAGTAGACAACAGCCGATTTTGGCATTGTAATCAGCTCTTCATAATTTTCTTCTCCTACAACTTCTCTTAACGATTCCAAATCATCAGCCCAATAGCTCGGCTCTTCATAATTTTCATATTTTTCATTGTTCAAAATAGAAGTCTGATAGTCGCTTTCATCAGGAGAGGTCGGATATGTTCCCTCTTTTACAGTCGGAATACCATCGATATCTTCACGCTCCATATAGACTGCGCCTACCTCTTCATATCCTTCTATTCCTTCAAACAGTCTTTTATATTTTGTTCCTGTCGCCTCATCTGAGGTATATAAAATACTGTACGCTTCCATTCCCATAAATTCCGACACGTCATCATACAAAATACACTCTTCATCAGCGGAAGGATTCTTCAGACTATCTTTTGCAATCACAAAATCACTGTCTGCATTTTCTTCACATCCTATACAAATGCTTATTTTCTGGGTGCTGTCTTGGGAAAAATAAAGTTCTCTGGCATTCGCCGCATTTTTTGCCACTTCCAGCTGATACGTTCCTGCCTCCAGTACATAACACTCTTCCGTATCAGACCATGATGCCATATCTCGGATATTGACAGATAATATTACTTCCTGGCTCTGTCCTGCTTCCAGAAGATCTGTTTTTGCAAAAGCGCCTAAGTTGACAAGAGATTTCTGCACTCCGTAAGGACTTTCGTTATAAAATGGCTGGCTGTAATAAAGTTCCACAACATCTTTTCCGGCTCGGTCTCCTGTATTTGTCACCTTCACGGTCACTTCAACCGTATCTTCCCCGTACTGATTTTCTCCCATTGTGCTTCCGGTAATCTCCCAGTCAAATGTCGTATACGACAGTCCATATCCAAATGGATACATCACTTCTTCTGGTGCAAATGTCTCATAATATTGGTATCCGACATAGATTCCTTCTTCATACACAAGATAATACTCTTCTTCATTGTCGTCATACGTATACGTTCCAAAATTTTTGTACGCTGGATTGGAATTCAAATCATATGCATAGGTATCATTGAGCCGTCCGGAAGGATTTACTTCCCCTTTTAAGACATCGGCAACAGCTGCCATTCCTTCTGATCCTAAGGCATATGTCACTAGTGCAGAGTCACAGGCGCCGATCGTATAGGTTCGAGGTTCCTCATAGTCTACTGTGATCTGTGTATATTCATAGGAAGATCCCATAAAAGACTGTCTTACTCCGGTTGGTACTCCATAACTGTACCTTGCATACGTATAATTCTGATCTTCCCCTTCTCCATCCAGAAATGAAAGATCCATCGGATTACACGAGTTGACAATCACAATTACATTTTCATAATGAGAAGTTACGTAAGAAAGCATGGCTGCTTCGGCTTCCACTAAATTTAGTTCATCGATCGAGAGATCATTTCCCTCAGAACCTCCCCGGTTTAAAAATACAACCGCATTCTGAGAATATTGCTCTGCATTTCTTAATATCTGCTCTTCCATTTTAGGAACACGTAATGTCTGATCGACATTATAGACATCTTCTAGAATATTCCACTCTGCTCTCATACTGCCTGCATCTGACAGATCCCAGATGGAAGATCCGTCATCACCGATTACGCCTCCGGCATAAGGTGTCTCATCTTGATACTGTTCATACCACTCAGCATAAGCCTGATATAGCTCCTGATTATAAGAAATGCCTGCGCGTTCCAGCGCTTCGTAAAATCCCAAACATTCAATTGTGACGTCTGCGCCGCCTCCACCTGCAAATTCCGGATCAAGAGAAGCTGCGCCAAATACGTTGACTTTCAGTTCTCCTTCCTCATCTGCATTGAGCGGAAGCGATCCATTTTCGTTTCTTAAAAGAACCAGTCCTTCTGACGCTACGTTATAGGCAGTCTGTAAACTTTGTTCCTTTACCTGTTCACTTGTCAGCACAATTTCATCCTCGCTCCAGTAAGCAAATGCACTGGTGCCAAAAGACATTACCATGCTTAAACTGAGTACAGCACCTATCAGTTTTTTCTTCATTTTTTAATTCCCCCTTTTCTTTTTTCAGAGTTTCTTGTTACACTCTGCGTTCTTTTCGTTGTCTTTTACCTTCTTTTTTATTTTGCTGTTCTTCTTTTATAAGACACTGTTATATTATGATATTTTTACTATATTTTCAATATTTTTAGAATATATTTTGTGCATATTGTATAAATTACAATTTTATCAAAAAAATCAGGATCAACTGCATTTATTTGGTATAAACGACACTCTCGTGCCTTTTACAATCTTTCCAAAATACGCTATAATTTAGAAAAATACACTTAAAAATATTTTTCATGTTATATCAGATAAAAAAATAGCTTTTTGGATTTTTTTACTTTAGGGGGAAATTTTATGTCAGAAATGATTTCTATGTTTTCTTCGCCGCATTTGACAGCAACAACTGCTTTTTTGTTTTCAAGTTTTTTTATGCTTGCTTTATTCTATGATTTCCGGAAACTACGTTCTTCTTTTAAAGAACTGTTCTCTTTTCTTTTGATTGTTTTTTTCTCTTTTTTTGTATGTTCCGGCATTTTAGGTCTGTTTTTCATTCTTCTGACCAGATGGATTCCAAATCCGATCAGCCATATGGTTGCCTCTACTTTTGCGCTTGCTGTCTATGCCTTTTTCTGCGGACTGTTTTTTTCCTCAGAAAGTACCCGTAATCAGATTTGTATGGGAACCGTTTTTGTCTGTATCAGTCAGCCTTCCTATTTTGCACTGAATGGAATTTTAAGCCGTCTGATCTTTCCCTATGATGTATATTCCTATGAATTTAATGATGCGCTGACTCTTTGCATTTATCCCGTTTTTCTTTTTTTCGTCGTTCTCTTTCTGCGATATTTTTCTGTCAAAGATTCCAGAAAAATGCCTCGTTCTTCCTGGCTTTCCATTATTCTGATCTCTATGACAGGTTTTATCATGACAGTTCCTTTTTACAATAAGGTAGTTTTTCGGGATGATCTATATTCTTTGATTGCTGCTATTATTTTTATCAGTGTGTTATGTGATTTTTCTGCCTACTATTTTTCTTACTCTCTATGTAAAGAATATATTCGAAATCTTGATCTGACAAAGCTGGAATTAAGAGCAGAGGACGATTTTAAAATTATGGAACGTACGAATCTGTTATACGACAAAATTCGTTCTATGCGGCATGAATTAAAAAATCATCTTTCTCTGATGCGGATTATGACACAGCAAAAAAATTATGAAGAGCTGGAACATTATCTCGATGAAATGTGCGAAAAATCATACCCTATTTTAAATACCAGCGATTGCAAAAATCCTACGGTTCGTATGCTGATCAACAATGCTATCTCTATGATGGCAATTGAGAATATTCAGCTTAATACTTATGTCAGTGTTCCGGATGTTCTTCCCTTAAGTGATACCGATCTTTGTTCTTTATTATCGAACTTGACAATCAATGCCTATGAGGCTGCAATTTTGTCACCCAATCCTCGCATTACGATCAGTGTAAAAGTAGAAAATGATTTTCTCTTTATCAGTGTCAAAAACAGTGTGCGTGAAAGTGTGCTTGCTAATAATCCGCAGCTTATGACAAGTAAACATTTTCCGGAAAATCACGGTCTTGGAATTAAAACGATCAAAAACATTGCTGCAAAGTATAATGGAAATGTTGTATTTTCAGAACAGGATCAGATGTTCATTGTCAATGTCATGCTGGTTCTCCCAAAAACAGTCTCTTAAATAGAATTTGAAAAAGCGAAAGGAGGATGCGATCTTCTCAGATCGCCTAAACTTATGAAAATTTTAAAAATTGCTGTCTGCGACGATGACCTTCTTTTGGCACGTATCATGGCAGAAACAATACAGAAAACTTTTTTACAGTATAATGTGCAAAGTGAGGTTGTTTTTTATGACCGTCTGACGATCTTAAAACGTCAGCTCGAACAAAAAAACTTCGATCTTTTATTTCTCGATATTGATATGCCTCTTCTTGACGGTATCACTTTTGGTAAACAGCTGCGCGCTTCCCACAACCCTGTAACCATCATTTATGTTTCAGGGCATGAGGAACGTGTCTTTGAAAGTTTTGATGCAAAGCCATATTTTTTTATGAGAAAAACGACATTTCTGGAAGAAATCGGAAAAGTAGTGCAAAGATTTGTCAAAGAAATGGAAAATACTGCTTTCCACAGCCTACTTGTAAAAGATGAGAAGAATTCTCTGCTTTCTCTTAATATCGGTCAGATTGTCTATATTGAGGGGGAAATGAAACTTCAAAAAGTTTTTCTTCTTGGTCAAAAAAGCGGATTTCGAGTCAAGAGTACACTGAATCATCTAGAACAAGAACTAGAGCCAAAGGGATTTCTGCGTGCTCATAAAGCGTACTTAGTCAACAGTCGTTATATCCGCCGCATTGAATCTGGAATCATTCTTCTTTCTACAGGAGTTTCCATTCCACTTGGACGAACAAAAGCAAAAGAATTTCTCAATGCCTATGTCAATTTAATGGCCTGATTTTTTTGCCGCAGTGCGATCCTACCTAAAAAAATTTCTTCAAAGAAAAAAGAGTCCCGCTTTGAACCGACCCCCAAAAGTTAGACCAAAAATCTAACGATTGGGAGGTCGGTATTTTTATGGCTAAATATTCTTTTGAATTTAAGAAAAAGGTTGTTATGGAATATCTTTCCGGAAAAGGAAGCCAAACATATCTTGCGAAAAAGTATGATATTGGTTGCAAAGCACAACTTCAAAGATGGATTGCTGCATATCAAACGTTTGGGGACGAAGGCCTACTTCGTTCGCGTCAAAAAGAACAATACTCTTTTGAATTTAAGCTTCATGTAGTAGAATTATATCTATCAAGTGAAGTCTCATATCAGGAGTTGGCATTATCACAAGGGATAAATAATCCTACAATACTTGCTAAATGGGTGAATGATTTTAAAATAGTTGGTCCTGATGCTTTGAGACCTAAGAAGAAAGGTCGTAAGAAAACATTGCATTCAGAGAATACAAACAAGCTAACTACTCCGAAAGGAATTGCTAATTCAACTGTTGATACTAGTGCAGAGCATGTACGAGAACTTGAAGATGAGTTATTAAAGTTAAGAATTGAAAATGCCTTTTTAAAAGAACTGAGGAGATTGCGTTTAGAGGACGAAGCAAAAATGAGAGATACGCAAGAGTCATCCATAGTCTCCGAAGACAATTCAAGCTAAAAGATCTTCTCTCATACACAGGAATGCCAAAAGGAACCTATATGTATTGGCAAAAACGATTGGATAGAGATAATCCAAATGCACAATTAGAATCAAAAATGCTGGAAATACATGCAACGCACAAAGATTATGGCTATGGCAGAATGAAAGCAGAATTACACAATCAGGGATATCTGGTGAACAAAAAGAAAGTTCAAAAACTGATGCAGAAGTTAAATCTTCAGGTAATGTCGTTTACTAGAAAATCACGTAAGTATAGTTCCTATCGTGGAAAAGTAGGAACTATAGCTCCAAATAGAATCAGACGACGCTTTCACACAAACATACCTCACCAGAAGATAACTACGGATACAACAGAGTTTAAGTATTATGAGATAGATGACAAAGGTCGTATGACAATGAAAAAGTTATATCTTGATCCATTTATGGATATGTGTAATGGAGAAATCATAAGTTTTGGAATTGATAAACGACCATCCGCTCAAAGTGTAATGAATGCTTTAGAAGAAGCCATTTCTACCACGAAGGATTGCCCATATAGAAGAACCTTTCATTCGGATCAAGGTTGGGCATACCAGATGAAGTCCTATTCACATAGATTGAAGGAAGAACGAATTTTTCAAAGTATGTCTCGCAAAGGTAACTGTTACGATAACGCCGTTATGGAAAACTTTTTTGGATTATTAAAGCAGGAAATTTACTATGGTGAGGTCTATTACAGCTTGGAAGAATTAAAAAATGCAATTGAAAAATATATCAAGTATTACAATGAAAAGCGTATCAAAGAGAAACTAGGATGGCTAAGTCCTATACAGTACAGGCAACATCTCTTAGCTGCATAAATGAAAAATGGGGCTGTCGCATGAGGAAGTAAATTCCTCATGTGGCATGCCCCTCTTTTGTTGCTTATTTCAGAGAAATATCCAGATGATCCGCCTATTTTTGCCTTTCTGCTTGAAAAAGCGCAGACCT
>CALWCS010000029.1 GCA_944376425.1 uncultured Lachnospiraceae bacterium
GTGAGGGATGGAGAAATGGCGGCGTACAGGCACGAAGGGTTTTGGGCGCCGATGGATACGATGCGGGATAAGGAGTTTCTGGAAGGATTATGGAGAGATGGAAAAGCGCCCTGGCGGGTGTGGTAAAGCAGTGTCTACTAAGAAACGTTAAATTCAGAGTTGGATTCTGGAATCAGTTAATTTTGAGCGTGTCAGTCATTTTTCTGATTCTTACAGCGGCATGTGTTGGGCAAAAGGAATTGTTCACCGAAAAATGGGCAATTTTTATTTTTATTATTGCTTTTGATCTATTTCTGCTTTTTCTGTGGGGGAAAAGAGCATTTAGGTTGTTTGTATGTCTTAAGAAAAGCGAAGTTTCTTTTAATAGTATGTTTTGTAAAAATATTGGAATCTTTTTTTCTATCTTTATTTGCTTCTTGGAAAGAATTGTGCAGATCGATGATTTCCCTAAGTGGGACTCGGCTACTTATTATTCGGAGTTGATAAAAGCATGTAAGAATTTTGATTTTACATTTAGTCAGTACTGGAATGATTTTGCAGCAGCTGGGCATCCGACCAGAGCCTATTTTGGGATATTGTCAATCGGAGAATTCCTGCTACCCAATCGATTTACAGGTGTGTTTTTTATAAATTTGATACTGTGTCTGTTAGCAGTATTTTGTCTATATCGGATACTGGAAAAGTATATCAGACAATCGTCGTGGATGTATATTATGGTAATTACGGTTTTGTCTTTTACGGCCCCTTTACTATTGGGAACATTCTCTTGCCTTCATCCGGATAATGGGCTGATCTATTTTTTTTGTTATATGGTGTACTGCTACCTGTATCAAAAGAACTTTCTGATGATATTTAATATGGCTTTATTGTTGCAAACCAAAGAAGTTGGTGTGCTACTTGTAGGAGGATTTCTGATTGGAATATGTTTGAACCGGGTCATATTGGGGCGAGAATCTTCTTTTTGGAAGAGATGCTACTCATTATTAAAGAGCTTTATAGGAAGACTTTGTGTTGCAGGAGTATTGGCAGCGGGTGTTTATTTGGCGGTAAAGTTGCGAACGGGATTCACAATGTGGAGCTTTGGTGATTCTATATCTCCTTATATGAGTACATTTAGCTTTCAGCCAGTTTTTATCGTTTATAAATGGAAGCAGATCTTTTGCTTGAATTTTAACTGGCTGATATGGGGAAGCAATCTCATTTTTCTCTTCGTTTTTTTGGTTAGATTTGCAAAAGAAAACGGCAGTAAAAAAGATGGATTTACTTATTTTTTTCATTTTGATGATGAATCTATTCAAAAAAGAGATGCGCTCTTTGGAATGACTATAGCGGCCATTATTAGCATCGCTTTTTATTGTTCCTATATTACCTTTGCATTGCCGCGATATCAAGTTTTTAGCGACTTTTATGCTATTGTATTTTGGGGCATTTTTCTTCACAAAGCATCCTCTTCAAGAAATGCGAAGATGATTTTAGCCTGTGCATTAGGGGGTATTCTTCTATGTCAGGCATATATAACGGTTGATCCTATATCCATGGCGATATTCGGAACCGAGAATACAGGAAACTCTAGGATTATTGCACGAAATTTGAAGAATGGAGATGCGCAGAGAGAATATTGTGTATATAACCATCAATTTAATTATTTGACAAAGGCGGTGGAATATATACTTCGCGATGTTGGATATTATGAGGGTATGGATGTACTGTGTAGAAACCATTTGGTTCAGGATGCGCTATTTAGTGCAGGAGAATACTGGGATCCAGAACTGAAGAAAAAGACGCTTAGGAAAGAAGAAGAAACGGTTGATATTAACAGTATTATAGGAAATATAATAGAAGAAGTAGATATCAGTAAGTTACATTCGGAAGCTGTCTATATTGTTTTACCTCAATATGGAGACAGAGAAGACAGCGCCGAAGAATTTTTAAACCAATATTATGAGATACGCTATAAAGAGAGTGTTTCAATACCATTTGGAGGAACTGCAATTTATTATGTTTGTGATTTGATCGGAGAAAGGATACAGTGAGGTGTGAAAAAGAGATTTTGTATAATCTTAGGAATCATATTAGTTATGATTTCTTGTTTGGGAATTTGTTCGCTTATTCCTATATTCCGGGTAAAGAGCGTACATGAATATATTATATCTAAATATTACAGATTTATTCCAATTGAAGAAACAGAAATTATCCAATGGTTTGTGCCTGAATATAACTATATAGACTCTGTGGAGCTTTTTATCTCCAATATTTATCCGGAAACGGAAGGAGAGATCAAGCTGTCAATTCAAAATCAGAATAAAAAAACTATTTTTTCAAACATATATGATGCAGCAGAAATTTCTGCCGGGGAATTTGTAGAATATGAGATAGGCAAAAAAGTTGAGCCGGGAGAAAGGTATGCTTTACTTATTTCCTTTACAGGAGATATAACAGATTCGGATATGATTCCACAACTTATGGTTTCTGAAAGGAAGAAAAATCTGTATGAAACTCAGGAAGCGCTTGTTATGGGAGAAATTTCGGAATATAATGTAGCGATAACATATCATTATGAAATGATAATACCATTTTTTATTGAGTTGGAGAAGATAGGATGAAAAATTTAACTCAGACAATAGGAATGAGGTTTTTTCGGGCGGTACTGGTGACGGCTTTGGGGATATTTGTGCTTTTGACTGTAGGGAGACAACAGATAGACGTATATTCGACCCAAAAAGCGGAAGACCGAGTGATACTAGCAGGAAAAATTTCTGAAATTTCGCAAACATGGATGGCAGAGCAGAAAAATATATTTGGAGTAGACTTATATATTGATGATAATAAAAGCAGACTGACTGGACAGGAAGAGTTTTTTCTCGAGATCAGAGAACATAATTCTGCAGGAGAATTGCTGTTGGAAGCTTCAGGAGATCTGAATTCAGAGGGAAAGATACAATTTCGTTTTGCTCAAGTACCATTAACTTTAGGAGAAAAGTATTATTTTGAAATTAATATGGGAGCTGGTGAGAATAGCGAGCTGTATGTTTTTTCAAATCGAGATTATGGCGGCATGAAAGTGGGAGATGAAAACACATCTGCAGCAGCTAAAATGGCATTTTGGGGCGAACGGACGAGTCAGATTGGATGGTTGCTTGTCATTTTGTGGATTTTTATCTCAATTTCCTTTGCTTATAGCCTATTGTTTCATAGAAAGTTTGAGGAAACAATTGGCCTGGCACTTGCTACAGTAGCGATGCTCTTATATATTGCCGGAATTTTTAACCATCTTCTGATTGGAGTAAGGATTGTTATTTTAGCTGCAGGAGCAGCTTGGGTTTATATTTGCATTCAATGGGCAATGAAGAAATTTTTACTGAAAAATATTTTAACACCAGGTTTTTTGTTCTTCCTTGTCCTCATCGCCTTTATGACAGTTTATAATAGAACTGCCTGGGCATTTCGTGTCGAATGGGATGAATATAGTTATTGGGGAATAGCAGTGAAGGATATGTTCTACTATGACAGCCTTTCAGTTCATCCGGGCACGACAGTATATTTGAACAGATATGTTCCAATTATGCCTTTGATTCAATATTTTTTTGTTTGGCTTCGCGGGGGATTCAACGACGGAATCTTGTACTTTGCATATCAATTTGCAGCATTTTCCTTTATATTACCTATCTTTGCCAGAATAAGCTGGAAAGAGAAGCGAAAGGGAGGAATCTTAGCTGTTATTCTTCTGGTGTTCCCGCTGACTGTGTTTTCATCTTTTTATTATAGCATTTATATCGATGCCTTTCTCGGAATTATAGCGGGTTATGTGCTTATATCCTATTTCAGAAATAGAGATGGAATATTCCGTTGGTTGTGTGTCGGTATGGGTACAGGAATTCTTGTTTTAACTAAAGAAATGGGATGTGTGCTTCTAATAGGCATAGCTATTGTGATAATTGCCGAATTGCTGTTTAAATCACTTCAGAAAGAGAGCAGAAAAGAGAGATTACGCAGCTTTTTTGGAAGCAGAGATTTATGGAAGTTCGGTATGATATGCCTATTTGGTGTCTTGTGCTTTGGCTCTTATCAGTTGTATCGTCATGCGAATCTTGCGGAAATGATCGCTTTCGGGGAAGAAACTGGCCCAGCAGGAGCGGAGAGTATGGACTATACCGAGCTGCTTCCGCTGGAAAAATTGATTAACATTGTAAAAGGAAGTGGTGAACCTTATCAATATCAATCAATTCGCAATTTCATCTCGCAATTTTGTTCTGGAGATAGCTTTCATGGGTTATCGTTTTTAAATTTGCTTCTAGTATTGCTTTTCTTGGCAATTTTATGGAAAAAGTGTTTGAAAGGAAAAGATTATACAGGAATATGTATTGGGCTTATTGGAGCAGGAATTTTTTATGCTGTGGTACTTCAGATATTCTATCTTACAATTTTTTCATCTTATGAGGCAGAAAATTTATCCAGTAGTTCTCGATATCTAGGAACTTTTTTGCTAATGGCAATCCTTACAATATTATACCTGTTTTTGGAGGAATTGCTGGATGGGAGAAAAAAGTATTGGAGAGAAGGACTGCTTGCCATAATGTTTTTTACAATACTTTTGGCACCTTTGGAAAATTTTTACACAAAATGGTGTTTTGATGATAGGTTGGTGGAGCAACTGAACGATTGCTATTCTTATACACGAGCTGCATTTGGCACTTTCGCTGATGAGGGTGAGGCTATTTATCACATTAATACGGATGAAGAGAAGGGAGGAATTCAGCATTGCGTGTTTCGGGATGCCATGGTTCCTGTGTCCGTTCAGAATTTAAACTGGTCCATTCATACGAAAGAAAAAAATGAACTGATGTCAGGTGATATAATGTCGGTATCGGAGTGGGAGGAAATTCTTTATCTGGAATATGAGTATGTTTATTTGGATCGGATCAATACGGATTTTATTAATTCGTACAAGGAACTTTTTGAAAATGAGGAGTTAAAAGAAGGCGGAATTTATTGCGTAGAACGTCTGGAAGAAGGTAAAGTGCTTTTAAAAGAAATTGCCTTTGCAATCCATTGAAAAGAGATGAAAGATGAACCAAGTGTCTTATATGGAAATCTTAAAAACAAAAATCAATGTTACGAATATGCGGGAAACCGTCGCCTATTTGGAAGAAAACCTGGAGTCCCTGCGGGGGCAATACGTCTGTGTTTCCAATGTGCACACCACCGTGATGGCCTATCGGGATCAGGAATACCGGCGGGTTCAGAACGGAAGCGTATTGAACCTTCCCGA
>CALWCS010000030.1 GCA_944376425.1 uncultured Lachnospiraceae bacterium
ATGGGAGCATCTTTCAAAATGGCGCGCGCAATACCAATACGCTGCTTTTCTCCTCCAGACAGATAAACTCCCTTGGAACCAATCAAAGTATTTTCTCTTTCCTTAAATTTATCCAGAATACTGTCGCATCCTGCTCTTGTGAATGCTTCCATCACATCTTCATGACTGGCATTTACATTTGCTAAGGCAACATTTTCATAAAGACTCATCTTAAACAGCTTCACATCCTGAAAAACAAAAGAAATGTTTTTCAAGATGGTTTTCTCGCTGTACTCTTCCAACGGATATCCGCTGATTTTAATTTTTCCCTCATCCACTTTATAAAAACCAGAGATTAACTTTGCGATCGTGGATTTTCCGCTTCCACTGGAACCTATCAAAGCATAACTTTGATTCTGTTTTAATATAAAACTGGAATCCTTCAGCACCGTTTTTTCTCCGTATCCAAATGTTACATGATTAAATTCAATATCGAAGTTATCAAAAGAATCCCTCTTTCCGTGCTGCAAGGAGTCTCTGTGCATTTCCTCATACATAGTTTCCAGTTTATCCACTGCCATTCCTCCGTTAAAAGAATACATAACCACATACATAACTTTCATGATTGTAGAGAACATAACGCCTGACAGAAACATCAGCATCAAAAGCTCTGTCACAGTCTCTGTTCCATGTGTAAAAATTCCAGGAAGTAAAAAGATAAACGGGACAAGAATTGCCGTTACTGTAAACATTGCCCACTGCAGTAATACCCATGGTACTTTGCAGGTCATGGAATAATTGAGAGCAAATTTAGAATAATCCTGAATCGCCTCATACAACGCCTTAAAAGACCGCGCGTCTGCATTGAATATTTTGACAATCTGAATACCTCTGACATATTCAACAGATTCTGCGCTTAAGCGTTCTAGAGCCTGCTGATAAAATTTCATGAATTGTGTCTCACCGGACATACCTGCATAAAGAAGAATAGCCGCTACAGTTAGGACTGTAAGCCCGATGCCGACACGAAAGCTAACAATATAGGCTACGATCAAAAGCAAAACTGGTTTTGCCAAAGCGTTGGCAATGTCCGGAAGCAGATGTGCCACAATGGTATGGGTCTGTGAGGCATTATCATCAATAATCTTCCGGATCTTTCCGCTGGAATTTAAATCAAAAAACCGAAAACTGGCTTCTGACAGTCCGTCAATCCCCTTCTTTCTTAGATTAGTCTCCAGGCGGAATCCTAAAACATGAGATGCCAAAACTCCTACAAAATAAACGGTGTTTCCTCCGATCAGAAGTTCAAAAATCATCCAAGCATAAAAGCTGCCGCCCGAGAGATCCCTTTCTACCATCAGTTGATTAAAAAATAAGTAAAGATAATAATAGGCACCGACAGCTGAAAAAGTAGATAAGATGGAAAGAAAGATAGATATCAATACTAAATGCTTTTTTTCCGGCACATAGGCAAACAACTTCTTGTAAACCTTAAACATAATTTCCTTCCCTTTACTGTATCATAGTTTTCAATTCATCTTTTTGTTAAAAATTTGGTTAGTTAAAACTAACCAAATATAATACTTCTGTTTTTTCCTGTCAATATTATTTTATTAACTTAAATTAACTTTTATCTCAGACCACAAAATATATAAACTCATAACCTTTTTGTCAGACAGGTTATGATTGTTACTCTGCGAAAAAATTTTTCGCAGTAAAAAAGAACCCGTCTTAGGATTCTTTTTCACTGTTATGAGCTAGGTAGATCATAGGAATCCCCATAGCTGCAATCAAAATACAAACGGCAAATCCCGTGACGGCATTCATCCAATTTGCATTTAGCGTACTATTTTCCTGAAAAGATGCCAACATAGTTGCCTGAAGCGTGAGCAGAGATACCAGAGCATTGGCGACTCCTATATTTCTGATCGTAATCAAGATAGACGAATTCATTTTCCGTACCTTAATCATATTACTAATTGGTCTTATGTCAAGATTTAGCGTAAGTTAAAATGAGAAATTTTCCTCATCTTAACTTACTAAAAGCAGTTCGTTTGTCTGCGTCTGCTCATATAGCTTTTCAAAGTCATTTGACGACATGAAATCGCAATGACTATGAATCCGTTTGGTATTATAAAAGGCTTCAATATACTCGAATATCAGACGATATGCCTGCCGATAATCACGTATTTTAAACCGGTTCAGCCATTCCCATCTACCGCATTTACTGCACATGATTCCGTGTAGCTATTGGGCTTCATCTTGTCCATTACAATCCCAAACTATCTACCCATGCTACAACATCCTCTTCAGAAGCGCTTGACCGGAATCTCTGACCTTCTAACCAGTTGCCTGTTCCTGCCATTTCCTCTAATAATGTGCCACTGTCGCCAATTCCAGAAGATGCTGAAGTACAGAATGGAATAACTGTCTTTCCTGTGAAATCATTGTTTTCAACAAACTGATTTACTGGCCATGCAGCTATACCCCACCACACTGGATACCCGATATAGACAACGGAATAATCCTCGAATCCATCTACTGTCGTAGAAACCAGTTCTACATCCCGCAGACTCTCATCTGCATATTCCTGAGATACACGACTGTTCTCATCATTATAGTTCAGATCCTCATCTGTATAAGGCTCTACCGGCTCCAATTCAAATAAATCTCCTCCTGTAGCGTCCGCAATGTAATTTGCTACTGTTTCAGTATTTCCTGTTGCAGAATAGTAAACAACTAATGTATTTCCAGAATTAGAGGCTTCGTTGGAAGTCTCTCCTGTCTCAGACTGAATTTCTGTCTCTGTTTCGTTTTGAGTTTCTACTTCCGTTTCACTCTGAGTTTCTGCTTCCGTTTCTGTTTGCTCTGTATTTTCTTCCTGACTGTTATTTGTATTTGAACTGCATCCTGTTAATAAACTCATTGTTGCCACACCAACTAAAACCATAGACATCAATTTTTTTGCTTTCATTTTTATCACTGCTCCTTTTTACTATATAAAATCTTGTTGCTTTTCTAGTACATCTTTAGTATATCCAAAAGAAACGAACCAGAGAAGTTTCTATTCGTTATTCAGTATAATCCTATAGGTAACCACTCATGCTATTTACTGTCATAACATATTAAATTTAGAAAAACTGAATCTATTTTTCTTCCATCTAATCTGTATCATCTAAGTCATTATCTTTTTATCGCTGCTGTCTTTATTTATTGTTCGAACAGCCATCCCATAATTTCTTCGTCTCTGGCAAAAAGTCCGCCTCCGCCATGTTGATTGCTTACTCCCCTACTCTCAAAATATGTCTCATCTTTGATATCCAATACAAGAAGTTCCCCAATTTCTTCTTCCGATAATCCCTGCTCTGTATAGAGATCATGCAGTCTTTGATATGCTTCTTTGGACGGTTCTGATCCGTAATATTCATCGCTCTCTCCCACAACGATATAAACCGGTGTCCGACTCTGTACAAGCGTTTCATAATCACCATCCCATTGAGAACTGCAGTGTAGATATGCAGTAAAAAGGTCCGGTCTCATTCCCATAACAAGAGACATGGTTTCTCCGCCTCCGGAATACCCATCTGCGTATACCTTTGAAGAATCAATATTATAATGTAATAAAAAATACTCTGTCAGTGCAATCGTCTGGTTTGCCGATGTCTCTCCCCAATCATTTAATTGCGGTGCCACAATAATCATGTCAGGATTATAACTTTGTGCAGTAAATCCAAATTCTTCTGTTTTTAAGTTTTGTCCTACTCCTTGAAAATACAATCCACCATATCCTGGTAAAGTCAAAAATAATGCATACGGCTTACTTCCGTCATAACTTTCTGGTATATAAACATTATAATGGATTTCACCGGCATTTTCTGAATGAAGCACATTATCCAGAACAAATCCTCTGTATTCTTCCTCACCTTCCGTTACATACTCCTCTTGTGCCTCAGCTGCCTGAACTACAGTTACAAAATTTTCTGCCGTTCCATAAATTCCAAAGATCATCATCATGCTTAATATTGTCGAAATTACTCTTTTCTTCATTATTGTTCCTCCTATCTTTTTTGTTTATTGTATTGTAATATTTATATTTTTTTCATCTTTAATATATTGCAGCGTTAAAAAAAAGTAAAATGCCAATATGGAAACACTCTATAATCTTTGTGCATACCTATCCTTAAAAATGCTTTTGTCATAAAAATAGAAACTTTGAAGACTTGTCAATTGTCTATAAAGCCACTATAATTAATATTCAAAGATGGTTTCCCATAATCTTCAAAAAACAAGACTATTTTCTATGCCTTATCTCATTTTTCCTTCAACATTATATCAATGAGACAAGGCATCTGATGAGGTATCTTATGAAAACGATAGCAATTATTGACGACGACATTCCTATTGGAGATATGCTTGAAGAAGTATTAAAAAAAGAAAATTTTCATGTTTTGCGTGCCTATTCCGGCACCGAAGCACTTTATCTTTTTTCCATGCACAGACCCGATTTGATTTTGCTGGATCTGATGCTTCCTGGACTTAGCGGTGAAAAAGTTTTAGAAAAAATTTCCGGTATTCCTGTTATTATCCTAAGTGCTAAAGTTGATGTACAAGATAAAGTCCATACCTTGCTTAGCGGTGCTGCGGATTACTTGACAAAGCCTTTTCATATCCAGGAGTTGCTGGCACGTATCACCGTTCAGCTGCGAAACTATCCTGCTTCAAATCTGTCTGCCATTTTTACTGTCGGTGATTTAAAACTCGACTGCACTTCCCATGAAGTAGCGGTCAACTCTACACCAGTTAGGCTGACAAAAACAGAATATGCCATTTTAAAACTTCTGATGCAACATCCAAAACAAGCGATGGCAAAGTCGGTCATTTTGGATCGGATCAGTGCAGATACCCCTGACTGTACAGACAGTTCTCTAAAGCAGCATATCAGCAATCTGCGCCGAAAACTACGGGATATCAGCGGAAAAGATTATATCGAGTCTGTATGGGGTATTGGTTTTAAACTTTCCGAAGGAACAAAATCTTGACGATTTCTTTACTCTTTTCTTGACTGCCTTCTTGACCGTTTTAGATTAGACTATTGGCAGCAAAGATAGGAGGTACGAATTATGGAATACGTTTTAACTACAAATTCACTTTGCAAACAATATAAACATTTTAAGGCACTGCATGGACTTTCTATGCATGTTCCGAAAGGATCCATCTATGGTTTTGTCGGCAAAAACGGTGCTGGAAAAACTACTCTGATTCGGCTGATCTGCGGGTTGCAAAATCCGACTTCCGGTGACTATTGTCTGTACGGTATCCGCAGTGATCAAAGAGAAATCGTCAAATCCCGCAGGAGAATAGGCGCTGTTGTGGAAACTCCTTCCATTTATCTAGAGCTCAGTGCTAAGGATAATTTGAAAGAACAGTATCGCGTACTGGGACTTCCCTCCTTCGATGGAATTGACGATTTGCTAAAGCTGGTTGGTCTGGAAGATACGGGTCAAAAGAAAGTTAAAAACTTTTCTCTTGGTATGCGTCAGCGGCTTGGAATTGCTGTTGCTTTAAGCGGCGATCCTGACTTTCTTGTACTGGATGAACCTGTCAATGGTTTGGATCCTCAAGGCATCATTGAAATACGCGAACTCATTTTAAAGTTAAATCGTGAACGTCAAATCACCGTTCTGATCTCCAGCCATATGTTAGATGAATTGTCTCGTCTCGCCACACACTATGGATTTATCGACAAAGGACAGATGATTAAGGAAATCAGTGCAGACGAGTTAAAAGCTGCATGCCGGAAGTGCACCCGTCTGGAAGTGTCAGACATCCAAGCTCTTGTGCGAGTGTTAGACTGTATAAATGTTGAGTATACTGTTCTCTCTGATACTTGTGCCGATGTCTTTGCCACAGTTGCCGTTTCTTCTCTTGCTTTACAGCTTGCAAAAGAAAATTGTGAAATTCTTTCGGTACAGGATCGTGACGAAAGTCTGGAAAGCTATTACGTCAGTCTGATAGGAGGTGCTTCTGATGAATAAACTGTTAAGCGCAAACTTTGCAAGAATCAAAAAAAATAAAGTCTTTTGGATCTGTATGATTTTTATGTTTCTATCTGGTGTCGTCATGCCCATTGCTGGTTATACTGATATGAAACAATCTGGTTATCCCACTGCACTGGATGATCGTTTTTTCGCCTACAGTTTCTTTATTGGGATTCTCTCTGCTATCTTTTGCAGTCTGTTTACTGGAACTGAATACAGTGATGGAACCATTCGCAACAAAATTGTTGTAGGACACAGCAGGATATCTATTTACTTATCTCATTTTATTACCTGTACTGCTGCGGGTTTTTCTATGTGTGCCGTTTTTATCGTCCCGTATTTATGTGTCGGTATTCCTCTGCTTGGTTTCTTTGAGACACAATTTCAGAATGTTTTTTTCTTTTTTCTCAGCACGCTTGTCTTATCATGGGCTTTTTCCTCTCTGTTTACACTAGTTGCCATGCTGAATCAAAGCAAAGCTGTAGTTGCGGTAATCTGTATTTTAACTGCTTTTGTTTTTCTGATATTCGGTACGTATCTCAACGCAAGACTCAATGAAAAAGAAACTTATACCGCTTATTCTTATACGCCAAGTACTGGAAATACAGAACAAATTGTAGAAACTAATCCAAACTATCTAAGAGGAACCGAACGAAAGATCTACGAATTTCTTTACGATTTTCTGCCCGGTGGGCAAGTAATTCAATTATCAAATATGTCCTGTACACATCCATGGCGTCTTTGCGGATATTCTCTTATCTTAGTAGTGGTAAGTACAGGAATCGGAATTTTCTTTTTTCGAAAAAAAGATTTAAAATAAAAACACAGTGGAGATTTTTATGGAATTTTTCCTATGGATTGTTATCGGTATCTTGACCGGCATCATTCTTTTTCTAATAATAAAAGTGTTTTTGATACGTAAATCCGCACGGGAAATAGACGCAGCACTTTCACAACGACTGCTGGAAGAGACAGACACTAATACTTTAATTGATATCTCAAGCCGCGACCGGTTTATGCGCAGATTAGCAACTAACCTTAATATTCAGCTGCGCAAATTGCGCAGCGACCGGCAACGTTTTCAGCAAGGTGATTTGGAGTTAAAAGAAGCGATCACAAATATTTCCCATGATTTAAGAACTCCCTTAACTGCTGTCTTTGGATATCTTGATTTGCTGAAACGGGAAGAAAAATCAGAAACAGTCAAGCGTTATCTTTTTCAGATTGAAAACCGTGCAGAGATGTTAAAGCAGCTGACAGAAGAATTATTTCGTTACTCTGTCGTCTGCTCTTCTTCGAATTTTTCTGTCCAAAAAGTAGATCTGCGTTGTATTCTTGAAGAGAGTCTCGTTTCTTTTTATGGAGCTATGCAGCAAAAATCAATTATCCCCGTCATTGAGCTTCCCACTCAGTGTGTGGAACGATTTTTAGATCCTACCGCCGTAAGCCGTATTTTTGGCAATATCATCAACAATGCGTTAAAATACAGTGATGGAGACTTTAACGTACGGATGGAAAAAAATGGAACGATCCTGTTTTCTAATACTGCAAAGCAGTTGTCTATTGTAACAGTCGGACGTCTATTTGATCGTTTTTATACAGTAGAAACAGGTCAAAATTCTACCGGACTTGGACTTTCTATCGCAAAAATTTTGACAGAGCAGATGGAAGGGTCTATCAGAGCAGACTATCAGGACGGTACTTTAGTGATTACTCTCTATTTTCCAATGTCCTGATTTTTTGATTTTTCTTTTTTTCTGTCTTAGTATTCAAACGTTTTATCTATTTCTTGACAATACCAGACAGCTTCTATATCATAATTAACTAGACATTAAATAATATGAAATTTTTTAGAGTCATAAAATAAAATTTATTTTAATGAGAATTGGAGAGAAATCTATGATCATAAGACAAGAAACACCAAAAGATTATGTTGCTGTTTATCAGCTTATCAAAGAGTCTTTTGCCTCTG
>CALWCS010000031.1 GCA_944376425.1 uncultured Lachnospiraceae bacterium
TGGGAAATTTGCAGGAATTTCCGAAACGCATGACATTGGAAGACCAGGGGAAATTTGATTTGGGATATTATCATCAAGTACAGAAACGTTATGAAAAGAAGGAGGAGAAATAAATGGGAGAAGCAATTAAGAACAGGTATGAATTTGTTGTTTTATTTGATGTGGAGAATGGAAATCCGAATGGGGATCCCGATGCCGGCAATATGCCGAGAATTGATCCGGAGAGTGGATTGGGACTGGTGACAGATGTTTGCCTGAAGCGAAAAATCAGAAATTACATTGAAACGGTAAAAGAAGACGCGAAGGGATATAAAATCTATATAAAAGAAGATATCCCTCTAAATCGAAGCGACCGTGAAGCATGTGAAGCATTGGGTATTCATGAAAGTGAAGATAAGAAAGTAACAGAAGGCTTGAAAAAGCTGAAAAAAAGTGATCCAGATGTAGATGTGAAACTTAGAAATTATATGTGTGAGAATTTCTACGATATACGGACATTTGGAGCGGTGATGACCACTTTTGTTAAAGCGGCTTTGAACTGTGGGCAGGTAAGGGGGCCTGTTCAGATTGGATTCGCCAGAAGTGTGGACCCGATTGTCAGTCAGGAAGTAACCATTACCAGAGTTGCGATCACGACAGAAAAAGATGCAGAAAATAAGAATACCGAAATGGGACGTAAAAATATTGTACCATATGGTTTGTATCGTGCAGAAGGGTATATCTCAGCCAATCTGGCCAGAAAAGTGACCGGATTTTCTGAAGAGGATCTGGAACTTTTGTGGGAAGCAATTATAAATATGTTTGAACATGATCATTCAGCTGCAAGAGGGAATATGGCTGTTCGAGAATTGATCGTTTTTAAACATAGTAAAGAACTGGGAGACTGTCCGGCATATAAATTGTTTGACGCGATCGAAATCCGGAAAAAGGATGGAGTTGAATATCCGAGAAAGTATCAGGATTACATGGTTCAGATACATGAGGACCAGGTGCCGGACTCGGTGAACGTCATGAGGATGATATAATGGCATATGCAGAAGATGATTATCTGATGATTTCGGGGATTCAGCATTTCAAATTCTGCAGAAGACAGTGGGCATTGATTCATATTGAACAGCAGTGGGCTGAAAATGAACATACAGCTGCAGGCAGACTAATGCATAAAAAGGTACATGACCCATATATGACAGAAAAACGAGGAGATATGATTGTAGCCAGAGCGCTCCCGGTCTCATCAAGAGAATTGGGGATTAGCGGAGAATGTGATGTGGTGGAGTTTTATAAATCTGAAACAGGTGTAAAACTTCATGGCCATCGAGGTTTGTATACGATATATCCGATTGAATATAAAAAGGGGAAGCCGAAGACGACAGAAGAAGATCGCTTGCAGCTGGCTGCTCAGTCTCTCTGCCTGGAAGAAATGTTTTGCACGGAAATAGGAGAAGGTGCCGTGTTTTACGGAGAAACTCGAAGACGTGAGCCTGTGCAGATTACGCAGGAACTTCGGCGGGAAGTGAGAGACATGTTCCAAGAGATGCATCAGTATTACAGCAGAAAGTACACACCCCGTGTAAAGTATACGAAAGCATGTAATTCTTGTTCGCTGAAGGAAATTTGCCTGCCAAGGCTAGAGCGTACATTGCCTGTAAAAAAATATCTCAGTCAAATGCTTGAAGAGGATGAAGTATGAAAAAACTTCTGAATACATTGTATGTCACTTCGGAAAATAGCTATCTGGCATTAGATGGGGAAAACGTGGTTGTTTACGAGGAAGGAGATGAATTGGGAAGAGTACCGCTGCATAATTTGGAGGGAATTGTGTCTTTTGGGTATCGGGGAACCAGTCCGGCGTTAATGGGCGCCTGTGCGGAAAGAAATGTGTCTTTGTGTTATCTTACTCCGCAGGGGAAATACCTGGCAAGAATTACTGGGAGAATAAAGGGAAATGTAGTTTTGCGGCAGCAGCAATATGACATCAGCCGGGATGATACTCGCAGCCTTGAAATCGCGAAGATTTGCATTTCAGGTAAAGTTTTCAATGCTCGCTGGGTGTTGGAAAGAGCGATCAGGGACCATGGCCTTCAAATTGACACAGAGAATGTAAAACAGGTTTCTATTTTTCTGAAAAATGTTATAAAAGATATTCAGAATTGTCAGTCCAAAGAACAGCTGAGAGGATATGAAGGAGAAGCTGCAAGCCAGTATTTTGGAATTTTTGACCAGCTGATCTTGCAGCAGAAACGCGATTTTCCATTTTGCGGTAGGAATAGGCGGCCTCCCACGGATAATGTAAATGCGCTGCTGTCGTTTACATATACATTATTAACAAATATGATGACGTCAGCGTTGGAAACGGTCGGTCTGGATCCATATGTAGGATTTATGCATACAGACCGGCCAGGCCGGGTATCTTTGTCGTTGGATATGATTGAAGAATTAAGAACGGTCATGGCAGATCGATTTGTGATTTCTTTGATTAATCGGAAGATTGTAAATGGGAAAGATTTCTCTCAAAAGGAAAATGAAGCGGTTTTACTAAGTGATGGGGCCAGGAAAAAGATACTGACAGAATGGCAGAATAAGAAAAAAGAGATAATTACGCATCCCTTTTTAAAGGAAAAAGTAGAATGGGGAATGGTTCCCTATGTACAGGCGATGCTTATGGCAAGATATTTAAGGGGGGATTTGGAAGCATATCCGGTATTTTTGTGGAAATGAGGTGAGAAATTGCTTTTACTGATTACTTATGATGTTAATACAGAAACACCAGAAGGAAAAAAGAGACTGAGAAAAGTAGCTAAACAATGCATGAATTATGGACGAAGAGTTCAAAACTCAGTTTTTGAATGTATTGTGGATAATGCTCAGAGTGTTATGTTAAAGGCCATTCTGTCAGAGATAATTGATAAAAATACAGACAGCCTTCGGTTTTATTATCTGGGAAATAAGTATCAGACGAAAGTGGAACATGTGGGAATTGATAATGGAATGGCAGTTGATCAAACACTAATTTTATAACATGCTTTGGTGCGAATATGGAGTGAACATGAAACGATAGGTGGGTTCGCACTATGCAGTATGCACAAAAGAGATGAATATTTATATTGCAGGAGGCTTTGATAAGGATGAAAATATAGTGTAGATGAAAGAAGTACCAAATCAAATGTCAGTTATAGTAATGTAATTGGCGAAATTTGCTGTCGCTCCCCTCGCGGGAGCGTGGATTGAAATCCTCATATAGAAGTGACGCAA
>CALWCS010000032.1 GCA_944376425.1 uncultured Lachnospiraceae bacterium
TTAAAACAAAATTTTTTGATTTTTTCATCGTAATTGTAATGCTGTTTCAGTTTTCTGGTAATATCGGAAAATCAGACATAATTTCCAGTTTTGGAACATCCGTGTAGGCAACGCTCGTTACAATATCGTACTCTCCTGTCTCAAGACCGTTTAATCGTGTCGTCGTATCTGTCACAAAGTAAATATAGACATTATCTGTATATGCCGTACGATCTCCCCACGCTCCGCTTGATGTCTGAACCGCTGGCTGATACTCTTCAAATCTTTCCAGTTTTACGTGACTGTCCACCACCCACTCTGCAAATTTATAAGAACCAGTTCCGATAATCTGATCCGCTGATAGATTTTCGTTTCCTGCTTCTTCGATCACGGATGCCGGCAAAATTGCAGGAAACTGTGCATAGTTTGCCATCACATACAGTAAAAGCAGACACGGCTCGTTAAGACTGAGCTTTACGGTATACTCATCTACTTCTTCAAAATACTCTGTCGGAATCGATTTTCTTGCAATGCTGCACTTATCCAGCCAGCGATTAAGAGAAGCCACTACATCTTTTGCTGTCATTTCTTCTCCGTTATGGAACAGAACTCCTTCCCGCAATTGAAAAGTCCATTCTGTATAGTCTTCGTTGACGGTATAACTTTCACACAGCTGTGGCTGTGGATCCCCATTTTCGTCTTCCTCAAATAGTCCTTCTAAAACGTTTCGTGTCACTTCTCTCGTCGCGGTTGCACCTGTCACATGAGGATCAAATGTTGCAGGCTGGGCATTATAGGCAACATTTAATGTATCTTTGTAATCTTGGGATGAACTGTCGCCCGATGATGCCGATACGGTTATTGTATTTTCTTGTGTTGTACTTTCTGCTGTTGTATCCGTCTCTTGCTCCGTAGCCTTGGTATCATTTTCTGATGTTCCACACCCCGTCATACTTGCGACCATTGTTCCGCTTAGCAGTAAAGCTGCTATTCTTTTCCATACTTTCATGATAGTCTCCTCCTTCTCTGTCCATTAGGAAACTCTTTCCTAAATGCCAAGGGCGTTTGTTTCACTTTCGTAAAACAAACGCCCTTGCTTGCAACTTTTTCTTTTCAATCATTATCTTACCACTTCTTGCGATAAATAAATTGTAAAAAATGGCTTATCAAATTTCACTGATTATTTACAGATTGCTCCCATAACTTTGTCAATAATATTCACTGCCGTATCAACTTCTTTTTCTGTCACAATCAAAGGCGGAATAAAACGGAAACAATTTTTATAACTTCCGCATGTCAAGATGAACAGTCCTTCTTCGAGTGCTTTTTTCTGAATGGTATTTGCCAGTTCTGCAGCAGGATTCCCCTTTTCATCCATCAGTTCCACACCGATCATAAGCCCCAGACCTCTGACCTCAGCCACACAGCTGTATTTCTCTTTTATCAATTTTAACTTTTCCCTAAAATAGACGCCCATCTTTGCGGCATGATCAATCACACCGCTTTCCAGAACCCGAATCGTCTCATTTGCAGCCGCACAGGAAACCGGATTTCCTCCAAAGGTACCGCCGTGAGCCCCCGGAAGCCATTGATCCATAATTTCTTTCTTTCCAATAATGGCACTAAGCGGCAGTCCGTTGGCAATTCCCTTCGCGCATGTCATAATATCAGGACGTACTGCGAAATGTTCCTGCGCAAACATCTTTCCTGTTCTTCCAAATCCTGACTGTACCTCGTCATAGATCAGATAGATTCCATACTTATCACATACTTCACGGACATATTTCATCCAGTCTACGGGCGGAACGATATATCCGCCTTCTCCTTGTACCGGTTCCATTAAAATACATGCTACTTGTTCCGGAGCCACCAGTTTACTGAATAATTCGTCAAACTGTTTAAAATAAAATTCAGGAGTGTGAATCCCGTCGTATGGATACGGTGTATGTAAAAGATACGGATAATCCAAATAATAGACATTTGTCATAAGTCCCGTTTCATAGTATTTGCGGTATGCAGAATTCGATGCTGTCATGGTCGCTGCCCCCATGGTTCTGCCGTGAAACGCTCCTTTAAATCCAATGACAGCCGGTCTTTTGCTTGCATACTTTGCCAGCTTAAGCGCTCCATCCACAGCTTCTGCTCCGGAATTGGCAAAATAAACTTTTCTGTCGCCTCCTGTAATTTCTACCAGCTTTTCTGCCAGCTCGACATATGGTTCATAATAGACAAGATTATGACATCCATGGACTAAATGATCCATCTGTTTTTTGGCCGCCTCCACGACACTTGGATAATTGTGACCTAAATTACATACGCCGATTCCACAGGCAAAATCCAGAATTTTTCTTCCGTCATCCGTATACAGATAGCATCCTTCTCCCTTTACAATTCCTAAATCTGTTACACGGTTTGCCATAGGCGGCATTACTTCTTTACATCTTTGTGCTAATGTCATACTTCTTTCCCCTTTCACTTTATGGTTTTCTTGTTTTACATAAGATACGCCTGTATTGTCTCTATCATCAGTTTCGGAAGTTTTTCAAACGAATAGCTTATTTTTACACGCTCTGTCCATTTGTGGGCATCCTTTCCAAATGCTCCAAAATTCAGTCCCGGAATATTCAGCTCTCGTATTTTCTGATACGGCACAGGATATAAAAGATCCTGTTTCGGGAAGTTTTTCTCCAGTATTTTTATCGATTCGTCATCGTCATCAATTTTCAGATAACTGCTGTCTGTCAGACTTGGAAAAAAATACATCATCTGAAAGGTTTCCTTCTCTTTTTCTCCAAACTTTTTTACAATTTCCCAGATTTCCTGTGTCAATTTTTTCTCTTTCGGAATTTCTTCTTTCAGAGTATTATGAGGACAGTGCGGCGTTGCAAAAAATACTACAATAGATGGTTCCTTAATTCCTGCAATCTCAAACAGTCCTTCTACAATTTTAAGAGATGTCTCTCGTTTGTCATCTCCTTTTGCAATCGATTCTCTTGCCTTTTGATCGATCCATCTGTCCAAATCACTCTGATATTTTTTCTCTGCTGCCCGATATACCTCCTGGTACTCCAAAATTTGAATCTCTGTCGTGATTTTTCGGAACGCCGACTTCGTCATTTTGCAGTATCTTTCATATCTTTCATTGATTTCTTGCATCACATAATCTGCAGTCTTTCCTGCAATCTCTTTGAGTTCCCTTAAAACAGTGCTGACATTTTTATTATGTACCATATAATTAAAATAGACAAAGCTTGAAATCGGTGTCTGGACACTGTAATACGGTTTTAAGTCACTCATTTTCAGAGCGATAGGCGGAGCCGGATATTCTCCTTTGTATCCGTCGCAAAGATCACAGTTTAAATTGATCCGTTTTATTATTTCCGCTGCAATCCGGCACGGATCAATTCCTTCAAACGCCTGCCCTACATGGGTCTCCTTTCCGTGAATATAAAAACACGGCAAAAGTTTTCCCACGCTTCCTGTGTAAAGATATCTCGTCTCATCGTTTGGATACATCCCGCAGATATAGTCATTGTTGATTGCAAACAGATAGTGTAGTCCATACTGTTCCCTCAGCGCAATCAATGTATCGATTCCTTCGATAAAACCAGTGTGCAGACTTTCTTCCACTGGATTCAAAGAGATCAAAAGATTTCCTCTTAATTGTTCCGGATGTTTGGCCATCTCTTCCATCACCGCAAGATGAACTGCATCTCCGCTCTTCATATCACTTGCGCCTCGTCCAAACAGATAATCTCCTGATAAAAGATCTTTTCTTACCTCCTCAGAAAGCTGATCTTGTATGTTTAACAGTTCTTCTCTTAGTCTGTCGCAGTCAAACGCATACGGCTTTAAGTCTGCAAAATCCTCGATACCGACGGTGTCGATATGTCCGTGCAGAATAATCGTATCGCCGCTTTTTTCCTTTTCTCCCAAAAGTAATCCATATACATTGACACGCCCCAGAGGATCCTCTTTTAAAGGAACTTGCATGACTTGCTCCGGATGTTTTTGAAAATACGGAAAACTTTTTAAATATTCATAGAGAAAGTCAGCGATTTCCCGTTCTCCTTTTGTTCCATTTTGGGATGGAATACTTACCAGTTTTTTAGTCAAATCTAAAATTTCCTGTCTCATATTTCTTCACCTCAATCCGCGTTTTTCTATCACTTTCTTTTCTTATCTATATTAAAAATCTACTTTCTTTCCATAGTAGATACAGCGAAGAAATTTCTGCATATCTTGCCTTGAGACAGGAAGCGGATTGACCACAGTCGCTCCCTTTAGCGCATAATCTGTCAACACTTCAAAGTCTGCTAAAAACTGTTGTTCCGATACTCCCGCCTGTGCGATACAATCCGGTATCTTAAGACTCTTTTTGAGTTCTTTTACTTTTTCGATAATATCTGCTCCTAATATTTTCGATAATTTTTCATATTTTTTCTTTACTGCCGCTTCTTTTTTGTTGTAGTCCATAGAGTACGGAAGAATAATTGCATTGGCAAGCCCGTGCGCCAGATTATACTTTCCTCCGAATGCATGAGAAACACCATGAACTATGCCAAGTCCACTGTTGCCAAAAGCCATGCCAGCCATACACTGGTAATTATGAACTTTGCTTCTGCTTTCCAGGTCTCCCTCTTCGTAAGATTTCGGCAGCCATTCCATCAGTCCTTCTATCGCTTCTTTTGCCAGAGCATCGGTAAAATCATTTCCGCTTTTATTGATATAAGCTTCCAAAGCATGTGTCAGTGCATCCATACCAGTTTCCGCCGCAATATGAGACGGCAGTGTCATCGGAATGGTTCCGTCTAAAATTGCAATATCCGGACGGATATTTTCTGTTTTGATCGCTGCTTTAAATTGCTGGTCCTCCAGCGTAATGACGCTGATATGTGTTACTTCGGAAGCAGTTCCAGAAGTCGAAGGTACTGCAATCAGCAATGTTTTGCGCTTTTTTTCTTCCAGAGGCGCTGAAAATACATTTTCAAAAGAAAGTTCCGGATATTCATAGAACAGTACCATCACTTTTGCAGCGTCAATCGAAGATCCGCCTCCCACTGCAAGGACTACATCCGGCTGCTTTTCCTTCAAAAACTCTACTCCTTCCAAAACCTGCGCCTTTGTGGGATTTTTGCTGATTCCGGAAAAAATAAAGCTTTGTCTCCCTTCTTTTTCCATGATTTTCTGCACTCTTTCAAGTACGCCTGTCCTTGCCATCGACTGTCCTCCTGTCACAATGACAGCCGTATGATACTCCACATTTTTTAAATACTGCAGTGCTCCTTCTCCTGTCACTAATGCCTGTTTCGTCAAAACTACCTGCTGCATCGTTGTTCACCTCTCTCTTTTAAACACTGTCTTTCCTCCAAGACACGTCTCCAGCACCTTAATATCCTTTAGTGCAAGTCCTTTTGTCTCAAAAGGATCTGCTTCTAAAATGATATAGTCAGCTAGTTTTCCCTGCTCTATCGTTCCTTTTCTCTTCTCTTCGTAGGAAGCATACGCTGCATTTTTCGTATACATACTGATTGCTTCATAGACACTGACTCTTTGTTCTGGCATCCATCCTCCTTCCGGTTTTCCGGTGCGGTCCTGCCGATATACTACAGAATAAATACCAAGCATCGGCGAAAAATTTTCTACCGGTGTATCAGAACTTCCTGTAAGCATAATTCCATGATCCATCAGCATACGCCATGCGTAAGAATATTTTACACGCTCTTTTCCAAGTCTGTCCTGTGACCACCAAATGTTATTATTTGAGGTAAAACTCGGCTGAATATCAATCATCACAGGCAGCTTTTCAATTCGTTCAATCAAATCCGGTCTCATACACATCCCGTGAATCAGCCGAAATCTCGGATCTTTTCTCGGATTTTTCAGGTAACATTCTTCTATTGCATCGACTGCAGCTTCAATTCCTTTATCTCCAATTGCATGGATTCCCACCTGAAGTCCCATATCATACGCTTTTTTACACATTTCTTTTAGCCGCTGCGGCGTATTTGCCATGATTCCCGAAGTCTGCGGCATATCGGAATACGGCTTGCTTAAAGCCGCTGTACGCGGTCCCAGAGATCCGTCAGCAAACATTTTATAAAAACCGTATCGGATCTTTTCGTTTCCAAATCCTGTTTTCATTCCAAAGGGCGGCAGAGAGTCGGGGCAGAAATAGACTCTGACGTTTAATCGGTCTTCTGCTTCCAAATCCTGATATACGTATAAATACTCTTTGATGTTTGTCACATTTGCCTCAATGGCATGAATGCCGGTGATCCCGCAGCTGTTCATCTCGGCGATCGCTTTTGCCATCGCCTCTTTTTTCTCTTCCTCTGTGGGAAGCAGATCCGGAATTGCTTCCATAACGGGCTGTACCGCTTTTTCTCTTAAAATTCCGGAAGGATTATCGTGTATCTTTGCAATTTCCATAGCAAGTGAATTTGCCACATGATAATGGACACAGTATCGACTGATCACAATCGGATGAACGGTCGAAACCTGATCGAGATCTTCTGCACTCGGGAGCTGTTTATCCGGAAATTTTTCATGGTCAAATCCACTTCCTTTGATCCACATTCCAGGTTTGGTCTCTTTTGCTTTCTTTCTAAGAGCGTCAAGCAATTCCTCTTTGGAGTTGGCAAAGCGCAGATCTACTTCCATTTTTGTTCTGGCATACTCCAGCGCATGCTGATGACAGTCGATAAATCCCGGCAGCACCGTCTTTCCTTGTAAATCAATCACTTCTTTTGCCGGAATCTCGTTTAAGCTTTCCTCGGTTCCCACCGCAAGAATCTTTCCGTCTTTAACGCAAAATGCTTCCTGGCAGTCTCCTTCTTCCTTTATCGTATAAATCTTTCCATTGATATATTTTTTATCTGCCCAAACAATCATGATCCGCTCTCTCCTTTTCTGTTCCAAAATATCACCGATATTTTTACTGTCTGTTTTTTTCGTAATAGCGGGCTGCCATCTGCGCCGTCTTTTCATAGTAATCCGGATCCACTTTTTTTACGGTATCATTATCTGCATGTGTCGCAATCCATCCAACTCGGACAATTTTGCGCAGTACCAAAAATGTTTCCAGCTCTTCTAAGTCTTTCTCTGACAGCTTTCTGTATTGTCCGTAACCCTCTAAAAGTGCTTTCATACAGCGCTCCTGCACTTCATCAAAATATTCTAAAACGCTTGTGGCAAGATCATATAAAAACCATCCGTATCCGCAGTCGTCAAAGTCCAGAACGTAGAGTTCTTCTCCATTTACTAAAATATTATTGATATTTAAGTCGGAATGAATCAGTCCGTATCGATCTTTTCCTTTTCCATACCGTTCCAGTCTTCTCTTTATCATCCAAACTGCGTTATCATACGCCTTCTTCTGGAAAGGCGTCAGCGCGTTCATTTCGCTGTAATCTCCCCATCTTGCCTTTGCTCCGACAAGATCTTCGAAATTCCATGTAAATCGTCCAATGCTTCCTGATTTTTCCCAGCTGATAGCATGATTATGAAGAAGCGCCGTAATTTTTCCGATTTCCTTCATATAATGATAGAGACTTTCTCCTGTCATTCCACTTAAATTTTTTCCCGGCAAAAACTCAAACAACGCTCCGTCCAACTGATCCCTCGTATCTTGTACTGCTATTTTCTGAATCAGCTCTCCGTCTCTGCCTGGTATCACATCTGCTGTCTTTAACTGAGTATCTTGTTTTAGCTGTTTAATCCAGAGCAGTTCTCCTATCTGTTCTTCTTTTTTATGATATCCGGGTCGGTATAAGCGCAGAACATACCGCTTTTGTCCGTCTTCAATCAAATACGTCAAATTTTCAGAATACTTTAAAAGCTGAATTTCACATTCTTTTGATACCGGATACTGATTTGACAGCGCCGCTTTTATCTGCTCTTGTTTTATCTGTTTCCTTTCACAGTCAGCCATTATTTCTTCTCCCTTTCCTGCTTAAACTCCAAGACACTCCTTTCTCGCGTCTTTGATGCTTGCTTCGAACTTTTCCAGCAATTCGTCACAATACTCTTTTGTACATAAAAGTCCCGGTTTAAACTGAACCACCTGAGGATCAAATCTGGCATAAATTGCCCAGATGCCATGATCACACATAGCTTTCATTGCGTGAATTCCTCCATTTTCTGTCTGAAAACGAAGTCCAAAAATAATTCCTCTTTGTGTATAGGAGAGAAAGAAATCAGGATACTTTTCCTTTACGTGATCCAATCCCTTTTTTAAATACTCTGCCAAAAAATGAACGTTTTCCACGGTAGACGGTCTCGTTACTATGTCAATCACTTTGCCTCCTACGATACATCCTAACTCTGAACCGCCAAAAGTGCCCGTATGTCCTCTTCCAAATTCTTCTACCCATTTTCCGGCTTCCTTCGTCATAATTGTCGCTGCAATCGGATAAATTCCTCCGCTTAATCCTTTTCCCGTGACAATCACATCCGGATCGACTCCTTCATGTGAAATTCCCCACAATTTTCCGGTTCTCATCAATCCTGTCTGAACCTCATCTGCAATATACAAGGAACCATACTTTTCACACAATTTTTTTACCGCTTTGAGATATCCCGGCGCCGGAAGAGGAAATCCATAAGTTGCCGGAATCGTCTCTATGATTACACCTGCGACTTCTTCTGTTTTTAAGGCTTTTTCCATCGCTTCTATATCATTCATCGGCACTTGAATATAACTGTCATCTCCCGGACCCGAGAGAAATTTTTCTTTAAAAATATCGTCTCCTGCTCCAAGCGCAAGTCCTGTATGACCGTGATAACATTTGATTAATGATACTATTTTTCTTCTCTTTGTCGCGTACCGCACACTTTTGATTGCTACATCCACAGCCTCTCCTCCGCAGCTCGAAAAAATAGCATACTGCATTCCCTTTGTCGCAGTCCGGACTAATTTTTCCGCCAGATATCCTCTTGCGACTGCGCCAAAATGGTGATTTCCAATATCAAACTCTTCCATCGCCTCTTTTAAAGTCTCAATCATCTCCGGATTGCGGTGTCCTAAATTAAATGTCCCTCCGTTTAAATGGAGATTCATATATTTTTTTCCATCCAGATCCCAAAAATAATATCCTTCCCGTTTTCCGATCATAATATCGATTCCCATCTCTCTCCATGCATTCGTTCTGCTTGGATTCCAGTATGTCAGACATCGATCCAGAGATTTTTTCTTTGTATTATTTTCATTGTCTAAAAACATATCTATTTCTCCTCCTCGTTCTGTCTTACTTTCGATGTCTCCACTATACCTTCTTTTTTTTCTTTTGGATTGTAAAAATGCGCTTATACAAATTTGACATTTCCTGCATTCTTTTTCATTTTATTTGGTGTAAAAGATGAAAAATTTTTGAAATCTTTAATAAAATGCGCCTGGTCATAATATCCTAGTTCGTCATAAATAGCGTCTTCTTTTTTATCTAAAAGACACAAAAGACTTTGCTGAAGTCTTACAATGCTCGCAAATTTTTTTACGGAACATCCTACATTACTCTTAAAGATATGATTCACATATCTGTGACTGTATCCTGTCCCATCAATCATATCTTTTACGATAATATGCCCTTTATGCTTTTCAATCTCTTCTAACAAATAAGAAATAATTTCATTTTCTGTTCCTTTTTCTCCATGTTCAAAAAGGTTGAGCATAAAATCAGCTTTCTGTTCCAGAAAAAGTTCTTCTGAAAGGTATTTTCTTAAATCCGGCAATCCCACGATTTTATCAATGGATACCCTGTTATCTGTAATTATGTCAAGGTGTTCTCTAATCTCTTTTGGAAGCACTCCAACCCGAAATCTTGCTCCGAAACATCTATCTGCCTGGTTTACCCGAGAAGTCATGCCATTCATCACGCTGCCGCAGATCGATATCTCCATCCTTCCGTCTTTCCATATGCATTGGATATCAACACTTCCATCCGGTATCACAATCATATCTGCATCTTTTGCGTTTTCAATCTCGTAAAATTTTTCAAACACCTCACTGTCAGCAAAAATTTCGTTGTAAACTACATGTTTTTTCTTAGAAAAATAATACGTTTTATGTTTCATACTCTTTCACTTCCCTGTCATGTTTTTGTTAAACCAAGCGGACAGTTCCTCTTTTATTGCATAGAAGATACTGTTTTCTGATCTAATAAGAAAAAACAAATAAAAAGGGAGAAACAACGGCTAGAAAACGCCGTTGCTTCTCCCTTTTTCTGCTGCTATCATGCACGCAGTTTTTTGTGTACTGATCTGTCTGTCGTTTCTCTTTATTCTCTGTCTTTTTTAGAAATCATAAGATTGTTATTCTATCATTTCTAAACAGTACACAAACTATATTTATTTTTGATTACTTTTATACAATATTTCTTCGAAAACTTCAATAGTATTTTTTACCACAATTTCTATTTTTTACAATCTATTTTTTTACCTTTCTTTTATACTTTTTTTATTGGCACTGGATTTACTGCAAATAAAAGAGTAAGGAGGAATGTCTTATGTTTCTTGCAGATTGTGTGTTTTATAATGGAACAATCTATACAATGGAAGAAGAAGGCAGCACAGTTTCAGCAATCGCTGTTTTTGACGGCAAGATTATAGCTGTCGGCAGTACAGAAGAATTAAAAAAATTTCCGGCAAGACAATACATCGATTTAGGCGGAAAGACAGCTATTCCCGGTTTTGCCGATACTCACATGCACTTATATCAGGACTGTATGGATCGGCTGAAAGTCAATTTAAATACCTCTCATTGTGTGGAAGAAGTTCTGAAAAAACTAAAAGAAAATCTTCCAAATATTTCCAAAAAAAACTGGCTGCTCGGTGAAAATCTTCATGCAGATTATTTAAAAGAAGATCGTCTTCCCTCGAAAGAAGAACTTGATCGTGTGTCAACTGCAATTCCCATCATGATCGGCAGTTTTTGCCGCCATACTCACGTCTTAAATTCAAAGGCGCTCGAAATCTGTAACATCATGGAACATCGCAGCGAAATTCAAAAAGATATGCTCGGATACGACAAGTTTGGAAATCTCAATGGTGCCGTCAAAGAAAACGCCTATGACACTTACGTATTGCCGCACATCCCGGTCTGCACTTTGGAAGAAAATATAGAAAGAATGGATCACTATCTGCAATATGCCGCTTCCCTTGGAGTAACTCAGCTTCATGCTTATCAGCAGGATAATCCTGATGGCATTCAACTGTATCAGGAACTTCGAAAAAGAAAAGGATTAAAATGCAGAATCGCATTCCATTTTCCTCTTGATCCAAAGAGTGAGAGAAACATTTCGACAGGAATGGGAGATGAATTTTTAAAAGTCGGAGCCGCCAAATATTTAATCGATGGTTCTATCGGCGCATCTTCCGCATTGCTGTACAACGATTATTCCGATCTGCCCGGACAAAGAGGGATTATGACGTATTCCCAGGAGGAACTCAATACTCTTGTCAAAGAAGCTTATGACCGCGGAAACGATGTCGCCGTTCACGCAATCGGAGATAAAGGAAATGATATGGTATTGACAGCATTTGAACATGCTTACCGTTCCGAAATCGGCTGGGACCGTCGGTTCTATATCATCCATGCAACACTGGTCAGTCCTTCCTTTATCGAGCGCGCCAAAAAACTTCCGATTGTAATCTGTACTCAGCCGATTTTTATCCGCAACTTCGTCAATCTCTCGTATCGGCGGATCGGAGCTGAACGCCATCAGCGCTTTCTTGCTTTAAAAAGTATGATGCACGCTGGATTGATTGTCTCTTCCGGTTCCGATGCGCCAGTACGTGAATTAAATCCGTTTTACGGCATAGAATGTGCTGTCACAAGAAGAGATATCGGTTCTGACGAAATCATTACGCCAGGAGAGGAACTTACTGTCTACGAAGCTCTCAGTACTTATACCAAATATGCCGCATACTGTGTTCATGAGGAAAATCTAAAAGGAACGATCTCTGTCGGAAAAACAGCAGACTTAGCCGTCCTCGATAAAGATCCGTTTTTCTGCCTTCCGGACGAGCTTCATACGATCCGGGTAGAAAAAACAATCCTTGGCGGAAAAATCGTTTTTTCCAGATCCTAAAACTTTGGATTTTAATCTATTCAAAAAATAAGATCAACCAGGCGATTTCCGTTTTAGACGAAACTGTCTGATTGATCTTATGATCTTATTCATTATTCTAATACTAATTTAGCTGCTCCATAAATTCCTGCGTCATTGCCTAATTTTGCAATTACAAATGCCGCATCTTTACATGATTTAAATGCATATTTCTGATAATGCGGTCTGATATAGTCAAGTATAATATCTCCTGCTTTTGAAACACCGCCTCCGATTACAAATGCTTCCGGATCTGTTACACAGGCAAAATTGGCAAGCGCTTTTCCAAGATAGTAACCAAATTTCTCTGCCACTTTTTTAGCCAGTTCATCTCCTGCTTTTACTCCGTCGAATACAGTCTTTGCACTGACATTATCTCTTCGGATCACAGATGCTTCATCACTTTCTTCCATCATTTTTCTGGCAAGATATGCGATTCCTGTCGCAGATGCAACCTGTTCCAGACATCCGCAATTTCCGCAATTACACGGTGTATCGATACTGTCTTCCACATGAGCATGACCAATCTCACCGCCTGCTCCGTGAGAACCTGTAATAATTTTTTCATTGACAATGATTCCACCGCCGATGCCGGTTCCAAGAGTTACCATAACAAGATTATGATATCCGACACCACTGCCGCGCCACATTTCTCCAAGAGCTGCTACATTTGCATCATTTCCTGCTTTTGTCTTTAATCCGGTCATCTCTTCCATCTCTTTGACCAAATTTTTATATCCCCAGTGAAGATTCACAGCACATGGAACTTCTCCATTGTCATTGACAGGTCCAGGAACACCGATTCCTACTCCTGCAACTTCTGCCTTGTCGATCTTTTTCTCTTCCAGTTTTTCATTAATGCTTTTTGCAATATCCGGAAGAATGTTCTCTCCGTTATTTTCTGTTCTGGTCGGAATTTCCCATTTTTCCAAAACCTCGCCATCTACACTAAAAAAACCGCACTTTACGGTTGTTCCTCCGACATCAATTCCAAAACAATATTTTACCATTTTTTTCTCTCCTCATTCTTCTTTCCGTCTTGAAAGACTGTTCTGTACACGGTTATAAAGTTCCTGTGCTGCATTGTATCCCATTTTTTTCTGTCTGTGGTTGACAGCCGCTGATTCTACAATAATTGCCAGATTTCGTCCCGGACGAATCGGAAGCGAATGACATACCACTTTATTTCCCAAGAATTCAGTATACTCTTCTTCCAATCCCAGACGATCATATTCTTTGTCTCTATTCCACTCTTCCAGTTTAATTACCAGATCAATGGACTGTGTGTTTTTTACACTTTCGACTCCAAACAGAGTCTTTACATCGATAATTCCGATTCCTCTAAGCTCAATAAAATGTCTCGTAATATCCGGAGCGCTTCCAATCAGGGTTTCGTCACTGACTCTTCGAATCTCCACTACATCGTCCGAAACCAGACGATGTCCTCTCTTTATCAGTTCCAGCGCAGCCTCACTTTTTCCAATTCCGCTTTCCCCCATAATCAGTACGCCTTCGCCGTAAACATCAACCAAAACACCATGGATCGAAATACATGGGGCAAGTTCTACATTCAGCCAGCGGATAATCTCAGCCATAAAAGAAGATGTCGTTCTGCTGCTGCGAAGAACAGGCACCTGATACTGATTTGCCAGTCTTAGCATGTCTTCATCTGGATGTGTTTTTGTCGTATAAATAACACATGGAATTTTACTCGACAGAAACTGCTCATAAACGGGCAGCTTTTTTTCTCTTTCCAAATGTTCCAGATATGTGTATTCTACATAGCCGATAATCTGAACACGATCAGAATCAAAATGATCAAAGTATCCAGTCAGCTGCAGTGCTGGACGGTTGATATCCGGAAGCTTAATTCTGATCTGCGATGCGTCAATATCGGGCGTCATATTCTCCAGATTCAGCTTTTCAATGACTTTTGTCAATTGCACACCATTCATCTTTGGATCTCCTTTTTCTATTATTTCTATTATTTTACCACAATCACAGAGGAACATCAATAAACAGCCGCGGTTTCATTCAGTAAAACTCTCATTTTATTAGACATATGATATCATAACGATTGATGAAAGAAATGATATACGCTCTCTGCACTTTGTCTGTTCATGGACGGCACTTTCATCAATTCCTCCACAGATGCTTCTGTAATCGCTTCCAGCGATATAAAATTTTTCATCAAAGCCTTTCTTCTTGTTGGACCGATTCCTTCAATTTCATCTAAAACTGAGTGAACCTGACCTTTCCCTCGCAGAGCACGGTGATATTCAATCGCAAATCGGTGTGCCTCGTCCTGAATTCTCGTGATCAGACGAAATCCTTCTGAATGTTTCTCTATTTCTATCTCCCTGTCTTCAAAATACAGCCCTCTTGTCCGATGTCTGTCATCTTTTACCATGCCGCAGACAGGAATTTGTATCTGAAAAGATTCCAGTACTTTCTTTGCCGCATTTACCTGTCCCTTTCCGCCGTCCATCATAATCAGATCTGGAAAACGGCTGAATCCGCCAATTTCTGTCTGTTCTTTCTGCTGTTCTTTCATCCCGTGTGCAAAACGTCTTGAGAGTACTTCTTCCATGCTTGCATAGTCATTTGGTCCCTTGACCCATTTAATTTTGAATTTTCGATAATCGCTTCTCTTGGGTTTTCCATTTTCGTATACTACCATAGAACCGACCGATTCTACTCCGCTTGTATTTGAAATATCAAAAGCCTCTACCCGTTTAATCTCTGATAATCCCAAAAGGTCTGCAATCTCCTGCATCGCCCCGGTCGTCCTTGCTTCTTCTCTCTTAATTCTTTCCCGATCCTGCGCTAAAACCATCTCTGCATTTTTTTCGGCAAGTTCCACCAGCTTTTCTTTCGTCCCTTTTTTCGGAACACGGACATAGACTTTTGTCCCACGTTTTTGGGAAAGCCACTGTTCTAGCACCGCATGATCCTCTACCTCAGTCTGAAGTACTAACTCCCTTGGAATAAAAGGCGTCCCAGAATAAAACTGTTTTAAAAAACTGTTTAAAATACTGCTCTTTGTGTCGCTCATTGCCACCCGGAGATAGAAATGATCTCTTCCCATCAATTTTCCTCCCCGGACAAAGAACACTTGTACTACTGCGTCTGAGCCATCTGTGGCTGCTGCGACAATATCCCTGTCTTCTCCGTCGCTCTGGGTAATCTTTTGCTTTTGAGAAATCTGGCGAATACTTTCTATTAAATCTCTTTGTTCCATTGCCATCTCAAAATCCATTTTTTCTGAGGCATCTTTCATTTTTTGTTCCAGCATTTTTATTACAGGCTCTTGATTGCCTTCTAAAAAACGGATTGCCTCTTCTACCTGTCTGCGATATTGTTCT
>CALWCS010000033.1 GCA_944376425.1 uncultured Lachnospiraceae bacterium
CTTTTGAAAAAGGTGAAACAGGGGATGAGATCGACAGTAAGAAGTACAATTGGAGCATGGCTGGTAAAACCGGCGTTAAAGAAAACCCTGGCATCTTTTGATGCAAGTCAGTATGGCGGGGCGCCGCTTTTGGGATTAAACGGACTTGTAGTAAAAGCGCACGGCAGTTCAAAGTCTGTCGAAATTACCAATTCAATTATTCAATGTGTGCAGTTTAAACAACAGCAGATCAATGAAAAAATGAAAGAAAAGTTCATGATGCAGGAAAATTAAACAAGGAAAGGATTGAAAAGAATGGAATTTGAAAAATTACAACAGATTATAGCGGAGGTATTAAACGTCAATGCGGATGAGATTACGCCGGAGACAACATTTGTGGATGATTTAGGAGCAGATTCCCTGGATATTTTCCAGATTATTATGGGAATTGAGGAAGAGTTTGATATCGAAATTCCAAATGAGGAAGTAGAAAAAATCGTATCTGTTGGTGATGCTGTTGAACAGATCAAAAATGCGTTAAATTAACTGATAGAATAAACGAGAAAAAATAAAGCAGGGGGCGCCGCAATCAAAGTTGATACTGCGACTGCCCCTTTTCATATGGATTAAGAAGGGAAATGAGTATGCAGAATAATTGGTCAACTAAGGAATTGGAAAAAAAGAGTGGATATCAATTCAAAGATTTTGAATTGCTTGAGCAGGCGTTGACACACAGCTCTTTTGCAAATGAACATAAAATAGACGGATTAAAAGACAATGAACGATTAGAGTTTTTAGGAGATGCGGTTTTGGAAGTGGTGAGCAGTGAATTTTTGTTTCAGCGATATCCGCAGATGCCGGAAGGAGATCTGACAAAATTGCGTGCCAGTATTGTATGCGAGCCGACTTTGGCGCTTTGTGCAAAAGAATTGGAACTTGGAAATTATTTGCGGCTTGGAAAGGGAGAAGAGCAGACAGGAGGAAGAAAAAGAGATTCGATTGTTTCAGATGCAATGGAGGCATTGATCGGAGCAATTTATCTGGATGGTGGTTTTGCTAATGCAAAAGAGTTTATTTATCGTTTTATTTTGAAAGATATCAAGCATAAAAAACTCTTTTACGATAGCAAGACTATTTTACAGGAGATCGTACAGGGAGATTTTAAAGAGGAAGGAATTTCGTATCTGCTTGTCGGGGAAGAAGGACCAGATCATGACAAGAAATTTTATGTCGATGTTTTGATCGGCGATAAAGTAATCGCCAGGGGAAGCGGACATACGAAAAAGGGAGCAGAACAAGAAGCAGCATACCGAGCGATTATTACTTTGAAAGGGAAGACAGAAGACGAATGTATTTAAAAAGTATCGAGATACAGGGATTTAAATCGTTTGCCAATAAGATTCTTTTACAGTTTCACAATGGAATTACTGGAATTGTCGGTCCAAACGGAAGCGGAAAAAGTAATGTTGCGGATGCCGTCAGATGGGTTTTGGGAGAACAAAGTGCAAAACAGCTGCGCGGCGGAAGCATGCAGGATGTGATTTTCGCAGGAACGGAAAACAGAAAACCGTTAAGCTATGCTTCTGTTGCAATTACATTAGATAACAAAGATCATATTTTACCTGTTTCGTATGAAGAGGTCACTGTAACAAGAAGGCTGTATCGTTCTGGAGAAAGCGAATATCTGTTAAATGGAACCGCATGCCGTCTAAAAGATGTCAATGAACTGTTTTACGATACAGGAATCGGAAAAGAAGGATATTCTATTATCGGACAAGGGCAGATTGACAAAATTTTAAGCGGCAGACCAGAGGAGAGAAGAGAACTGTTTGACGAGGCGGCAGGAATTGTTAAGTTTAAACGCAGAAAGATGACGGCACAAAAAAAATTGGAAGAGGAAGAAAAAAATCTGATTCGTGTCTCTGATATTTTAAATGAACTGAAAAAACAGTTAGAACCGTTGAAACGTCAGGCAGAGAAAGCAAAGGTATATTTGGAACGCAGAGAAAAACTGAAAATTTTAGATGTCAATTTGTTTTTAATGGAAATAAAACGCGTACGGGAGCTTTTAAAGGAACTGGAAACAAAGCAAGAGACTGTAGAAGAAGAATTGGAGGAAGCAAAACAGGAGCAAGAGCAGACAAAATCGGATTACGAAAGTCTGGAAAAAACACTAGAAGAGTTAAACATGCAGATGGAGAGTCTGAAAGAAGAGACAAATCAGTCTGTATTACAAAGGCAGAAAATGGAAAATCAGATTGCGATTCTTTCGGAGCAGATTCATTCTATTATGCAAAATTCCGATCATTATGAACAGCGTTCCGAGGCAATTGGACAGAATCTGCAATCTCATCAAACGCAAAAAGAACAATATCTAGAGCAGTTAAAATCGGCACAAAAAGAGCAAGAGATATCGGATGCTCAAGAAGAAGAGAACGAGCGGCAAAAACGACAGATCTTAGAAGAGATTGAGAACGCCGAACAAAAGATTCAGGAAGGCAAAGATAAAATGATTGCGATTCTCAATAAACGTTCTTCTGTTAAGGTCAGGATGCAGCGATATGATACGATGCTGGAACAGATTGATATCCGAAAGGCACAGTTAAGCCAAAAGATTTTGAGACTGCGAAGCGAAGAATCAGAACAAGAAGAGACGATACAGGCTCTTGAGGCGGAATCGTTAAAAAGGGCAGCAAAGATAGAACGGCTGGAAAAAGAAACGGCAGATCTGGAAAAGAAAGTGTGTCAGATAAAAGAAACTTTGACAGCGCAAAACCAGAAAATAGAAAAGGAACAGCTACAGTATCACAAAGAGGTATCGAGACTGGAATCTTTAGTCGGAATTACCCAGCGGTACGAAGGATATGGAAATAGTATCCGGCGTGTGATGGAACAGCAAAAACAAGAAAAGGGGATTTTAGGCGTTGTGGCAGATTTGATTCGAGTAGAACAGAAGTATGAGACAGCAGTGGAGACAGCGCTAGGAGGCAGTCTGCAAAACGTAGTGACGAAAGAGGAAGAGACTGCAAAGAGGATGATTGAGTATCTAAAAAGAAATCGATATGGAAGAGTTACTTTTCTGCCTTTGACGGCAGTCAAAGAAAGAGGGGGATTTTCTTTCAAGCAGGCTTTGGAAGAACCAGGTGTGATAGGACTGGCGAGTACCTTAGTAAAGACAGAAGAGACGTATCGTGGCATCGTTCAATATTTGCTTGGAAAGACCATAGTGGCAGATCATATTGACCATGCGATTGAATTGGCAAGAAAATATTCGTATTCTCTTCGCATTGTGACGCTGGAGGGAGAGTCTCTTAGCCCGGGCGGTTCCATGACAGGAGGAGCATTTAAAAATACGGGGAATCTTCTTGGAAGAAGACGCGAGATAGAAGAACTTTCAAAGCATGTCAAAGAATTAAAGGAAGAGCTGGAACGTGTGAGTGAAGAAGCAGAGCGGAGCAAACAAAAAAGAGCAAAGCTGCAAGAAGAGATCACACAGCACAAAGAAGCACTCCAAAGAGAATACCTGGAACAAAACACGACAACCATGAAGTGGAAACAGATGAAAAACAGACATGCAGAGACAAGAGCAGGTTATGCCGGTCTGAAGATGGAGTCTTCCGAGATAGAAGGACAGATACTTGAGATTTCTGAGGGAAAAAAACAGATTGCTCTGGAGATAGAACAGTCGTACCACGAAGAAAAAGAGACTCAAAAGCAAGTAGAGACGTATCAGGATATACTCCAGAAGAAAAGAGGAGAACAGGAAAAATACACAGAAGAATCAGCTAAGATTGGAATACGCAGGTCAGAAATTCTTCAGAAAAGATCGTACATTGAACAGGATCTAAGACGAATTTCTGATGAGACAGAGGCACTGGAGAAAGAAAAGCAGACGCTAAAAGAAAAACAGTATGAGGAAAGCGAAGAAAAAAAGAGAAAAGAAGAAGAGATTCTCAAAATACAGCAGGCAATAGAAGAGACAGAGGAGAAGAAAAAAGATGCCGCCGGTAGAATGGAAGGACTGCAAAAACAAAAGGAAGAAAGAGAGAAAATCTATAAATCGTTCTTTCAAAAAAGAGAAGAAATTTCTGAGAAGATCAGAAATTTAGACAAAGAAAGTTTTCGCCTAAATACTCAAAAGGAAAAGGCACAAGAGTGGAAAGAAAGGCAGACGTCTTATCTGTGGGAAGAATATGAACTTGCCCCAAGCCATGCGGCAGATTATCAAAAAGAAGGACTTGGCGATAGCACCCAGATAAAAAGGGAGATTTCACAGTTAAAAACTGAAATCCGTTCACTAGGGAGCGTCAATGTCAATGCGATAGAAGAATACACAGAACTGTCAGAGCGTCATAATTTTTTAAATACACAGCATGAAGATTTGATTCATGCAAAAGAAGCACTGGAGAAAATTATTGCAGAATTAGATGAGGGAATGCGAAAACAGTTTAAGGAGAAATTTGCGCAGATTCAATTAGAATTTGACAGGACATTTAAACAGCTTTTCGGGGGAGGCAAAGGGACGTTGGAGCTGATGGAAGGAGAAGATCTTTTGGAGGCTGGAATCCGCATTATTGCGCAGCCGCCGGGCAAGAAGCTGCAAAATATGATGCAGCTTTCCGGAGGCGAAAAGGCATTGACTGCCATTGCTCTTTTATTTGCGATTCAAAACCTGAAACCTTCTCCATTTTGTCTTCTGGACGAAATTGAAGCTGCGCTTGATGATTCGAATGTTGGACGTTATGCCAGATATCTGCATAAGTTGACAAAAAATACACAATTTATTATTATTACACATAGGCGAGGAACAATGGAAGCGGCAGATCGGCTGTATGGAATTACAATGCAGGAGAAGGGAGTATCAACCCTGGTGTCAGTAAATTTGATAGAAGATAAATTGGAAGAATAGGAGGAGAAATCATGGGAGAAAAAAAAGGATTTTTTAAACGCCTGGTAGAAGGACTTTCCAAAACAAGAGCAAACATAGTATCTGGCATTGATTCGATTTTCAGTGGCTTTTCCAGTATAGATGATGATTTTTACGATGAAATTGAAGAAATATTGATTATGGGAGACTTAGGAATCAATGCGACAACTTCGATTATAGAGGATTTAAAAAGAAAAGTAAAAGAACAAAAAATCAAAGATCCGGCACAGTGTAAACAGCTTTTGATTGACAGTATTAAAGATGAAATGAACGTCGGAGAGACGGCATATGAATTTGAAAACAGAAAATCAGTTGTTTTAGTTATTGGAGTCAACGGTGTCGGAAAGACAACAAGCGTCGGAAAACTTGCCGGAAAATTAAAAGATCAGGGAAAAAAAGTGATTCTTGCCGCAGCCGATACGTTTCGTGCAGCAGCAGGAGAACAGCTTTCGGAGTGGGCAAAACGTGCCGGAGTGGAAATCATTGGCGGACAGGAAGGATCTGATCCGGCTTCTGTCGTCTACGATGCGATTGCGGCTGCAAAAGCAAGACATGCAGACGTTTTGCTGTGTGACACAGCGGGAAGACTGCACAATAAAAAAAATCTAATGGCAGAACTTGGAAAAATCAACCGTATTTTAGAGAGGGAGTATCCGGAAGCGTATCGCGAAACCCTTGTCGTTCTCGACGGCACGACAGGGCAGAACGCTTTGGCTCAGGCAAAAGAATTTAAAGATGTGGCGGACATTACCGGTATTATTTTGACAAAACTGGATGGAACAGCAAAAGGAGGAATTGCAGTAGCAATTCACTCTGAACTGGGAATACCGGTGAAATATATCGGTGTGGGAGAAAGTATTGATGATTTGCAAAAATTTAATTCTGATGAATTTGTAAATGCTTTATTTAACGTAAAACCGCAGGAATAGACACAAAAGGAAAGGATGACAAAAATGTTAACGTTGGAGAAATTTGAAGAAGCTTCGGAGATTGTGCAGAAAGTGACGCAGAAGACAAAACTGGTTTACAGCCAGTATTTCAGCAAACAGACTGGAAATAAAGTGTTTCTGAAACCGGAGAATATGCAGGTGACAGGGGCTTATAAGATCCGCGGGGCATATTATAAGATCAGCACACTCACGGAAGAAGAAAAAACCCATGGACTGATTACGGCGTCAGCAGGAAATCATGCACAAGGTGTGGCGTACGCTGCAAAAGAATATGGCGTAAAAGCAGTGATTGTAATGCCGACTACGACACCGTTAATCAAGGTAAACCGGACGAAAAGCTATGGAGCGGAAGTAGTTCTGTATGGAAATGTCTATGATGAGGCATGTGCGTACGCATATGAGCTTGCAGAAAAAGAAGGATATACTTTTATTCATCCTTTTGACGATTTGGCGGTTGCCACAGGACAGGGAACCATTGCGATGGAGATCTTTAAAGAACTTCCTCTTGTAGATTATATTCTTGTACCGGTAGGAGGAGGCGGGCTTGCCACTGGAGTGTCAACACTTGCAAAAATGCTGAACCCGAAAATTCAGATTATCGGGGTAGAACCGGCAGGCGCAAATTGTCTTCAGCAATCGTTTGAAGAAGGTAAGATTGTTACGCTGCAAAATGTCAGTACGATTGCAGACGGTACAGCCGTAAAGACTCCGGGAGAAAAGATTTTTCCATATTTGCAGGAAAATCTGGACGATATCATTACCGTCGAAGATGACGAACTGATTGTTGCATTTTTGGACATGGTAGAAAATCATAAGATGATTGTAGAAAATTCCGGACTGCTGACGGTAGCTGCTTTGAAACATCTTTCCGTGAAAGGAAAAAAGATTGTTTCTGTGTTGAGCGGAGGCAATATGGATGTGATTACGATGGCTTCTGTAGTACAGCATGGACTGATTCAGAGAGATCGTATCTTTACGGTATCTGTGCTGCTTCCGGACAGACCGGGTGAACTGGTAAGAGTTGCTCAAGTGATTGCACAAGAGCAAGCGAATGTAATTAAATTGGATCATAATCAATTTGTAAGCACAAACCGTAATGCAGCGGTAGAATTAAAAATCACAATGGAAGCATTTGGAACAGAACATAAAAACAGGATTGTAGAAGCGTTGAAAACGAACGGATATCGTCCTAAACTGATCCGTCCGAATTTATAAAGACAGCTTTAGGATACTTAGGATACGGAAAAAATTCCTCTGATTTTTTGGGTGGAAAAAATTCTACAGAAAGTCAGAGGATTTTTTTTATAAAAAATACTTTTTGTATCTATGCACCGGTACAGACAGAAAATAACCATTGTGCTGAGTAAGGGAAGGAAAAGATGAAAGATTGGATGAAAAAATATGTGGATCCATGGATTAAGCTGTACAGTATTATTCCATTAAGTGCGATTTTTTTATGGAATGCGCTTGTCTATTTCGGCTGTGCGCATCTGACACAGGGATGGTATCACTATGATTTTACGACCAACTTAGACCGGGCGATTCCTCTGATGCCTGAATTTATTTATATTTATCTAGGATGTTATTTGTTTTGGGGAATCAATTATATTTTGATGGGACATCTGGGAAAAGAGCATTTTTATCGTTTTGTGGCGGCAGAAATGCCTACTAGAATAGTATGTGGACTGTTTTATCTTCTGATGCCTACCACAAATATCAGACCGGAAGTAATCGGCACTTCCGGGGCAACATTGTTTTTAAAAATATTGTATCAAACAGACTTACCCACGAATCTATTTCCATCGATTCACTGCCTTGTAAGCTGGTTTTGCTTTATTGGAATTCGCGGACAGAAAAAAGTGCCGAAATGGTACCGGATTTTCTCCTGTGTCTTTGCAATTCTTGTCTGCATTTCCACGCAGGTAACAAAACAGCATTATTTGATAGACGTTGCAGGAGGCATTTTTTTGGCGGAAATTTCCTATTATTTAGCAAATCACAAAAATTACTTCACAAAATTCATGAAAGTTTTTGAAAAATGTAATTGTAAGATTTCACATTTGCTGGTAAAATCATGAGGAGGGTTTTGAGCCCTCTTGATACGGTGGGAAGAGAAAGAAGGCGAAAGTGAATTTCTTAAAGAAAAATAAAAAGAGTATTCTTCAGATCCTATTTTTAATTTTGCTCTGCATCATTACATTTTTTCTTTTACTGAAAGATCAGGAACTTGGCGGGATTTGGGATTCCATTCAGAAAGCAAAGAAAATGTATCTGTGGACGGGGATCGTTTTGGTGGTATTTTTCGTTTGCGGAGAATCTACCATTATCTATTATATGATGCGTTCTCTAAAGATTCATGCGCCGTTTTTACATTGTATAAAATATAGTTTTGTAGGCTTTTTTTACTGTTGTATTACTCCGTCAGCGAGCGGAGGGCAGCCTGCTCAGATTTATTATATGAGTAAAGAAAATATTGATGTGTCGATTTCTACATTGGTACTTCTGATCGTGACGATCGCTTATAAATTTGTACTGGTTGCGACAGGAGTTGGCATTATTTTGTTCCGCGGCGATCTGATTGTAAATTATATGAAAGAAACTAGCTTTTTCTTTTATCTGGGACTTATATTAAATGTTGGATGTATTGCTCTTATTATTATCTTAGTATTTATGCCGAAGCTGACAAAAAAAATGCTGATGTCAGGACACAATCTTTTGGTAAAAATTCATTTGTTAAGACATAAAGAGTCGAGACTTGAAAAATTGTCAAGGGCAATGGATAAATATGGAAAGGCATCAGACTATTTTAAATCTCATAAAATGGTTATCTGTAATGTCGTGATAATTTCGATAATACAGAGATTTCTTTTATTTTTTGTAACGTATCTTGTGTATTGCTCCCTTAATTTGCGTGGGGAAAGCGGAGCAGACATTGTACTTTTACAGGCAATGATTTCTGTAGCAGTGGATATGCTGCCTCTGCCGGGAGGAGTTGGAGCCAGTGAAAGCTTATTTGTAACAATATTTCAGCCGATTTTTGGAAGCTACATTTATTCAGGACTGCTTTTAAGCAGAGGAATCAGTTACTATGCTTTGCTTCTGATTAGTGCGGCTGTTACCATTTATACACATATTACAGTTACTCGAAAAACTGCGAGAAGATGCAGTATGAGGGAAGGGGTCTGAAAGCTTTGTGGATAGGATTTTATAATTATTCAGTTATTTTAACATATCTAGGATTAATCAGTTCAGTGATTGGAATGACTCAGGCACTGGAAGGGAAGTTCAAGACAGCAATTGCCTGCCTTGTAATTTCAGGAATCTGTGATATGCTAGATGGAAAAGTAGCAAGAGCAATGGAGAGAACAGAAGACGAAAAACATTTTGGAATCCAAATCGATTCTCTGTGCGATTTAATTTGTTTTGGAGCATTTCCGGCATTTTTAGGATATGGACTGGGACTGCGGGGAATTTGGGGAACAACAGCAATGTGTCTGTATGTGCTTGCAGCAGTGATCAGACTTGGATATTTTAATGTAATGGAAGAAAAGCGGCAGAAAGAGACGAATGAGACAAGAAAATATTATCAGGGATTGCCGGTTACATCAATTGCAATCATTTTTCCTTTGGTTTATCTGATGCGCCCCTATTTTGGCAACGTTGTCTACTTAAGAGTGCTGATCGGCGTTATGGTTATAGTTGCAGTATTGTTTGTCAGCAATATTAAAGTCTATAAACCGGGAAATAAGATGGTAGCAGTGCTGATTGGACTTGGCATACTGATTTTAGCAAAACTGATGCATATGTATTAGTATTAGACGGCAGAAGGAAAGAATGCTTCCTCTTGTCTAACATTAAGAGATGAAAGGAAAACTATGAGATATCAGGAACTAGACGGAACATGGAAAGAAGAAGAAAACTTTCAGGATCGAATCTTAAAAAAGATGTATACAACGGTTTTAGGAAGAATGGTTTTAAAGCCGTTAATCCAGCCAGGAGTCTCAAGAATATGCGGCAGATTTTTGGACAGTCGTTTCTCAAAATGGATGATACCGCCTTTTATCAAAGCAAACAAAATTGATATGAGACCGTATGAAGAAAAACAGTATCGATCCTATAATGATTTTTTTACAAGAAAGATAAAATGGGGACAACGGTCGATTGATAAAAGAGAAGAGATTTTGATCAGTCCGTGCGATGGAAAAGTAACGGCATACCATCTTGGGCAGGATACCTGTTTTTCAGTAAAAAATACAGTCTATTCCCTAAGGGACATCGTGGCAAGCAAACGGCTTGCAGATCGTTTTAGCCAAGGATATGCCGTAGTGATTCGGCTCTCAGTTGATGACTATCATCATTACTGTTATCCGGCTTCCGGATATAAATCGCGCAATTATTATATTCCTGGAAAATTTCATACTGTAAATCCAATTGCAGTGGAGACAGTGCCTGTCTATAAACAGAACACAAGAGAATACTGTCTGCTAAAAACAAAGAATTTTGGAACGATTCTTCAGATGGAAGTAGGCGCCTTAATGGTTGGAAAAATTTGTAACTGCATGGAAGAAGGAAGCGTTTTAAAAGGAGAAGAAAAAGGATACTTTGAGTTTGGCGGCTCTACGATTATTCTTTTGCTTCAGAAAGATACCGTGAAATTGAAAGAAATATTTTTTGAAAATACGAAAAAGAAAGCAGAGACTAAAATACAGATGGGTCAGGAACTGGGAAAAGTTCTCAAAATTAAAGATGGAAAATCGAGACAAGATAGGTTATAATGCCATATGTAAATAGGATAGGATCAGTTGCATTTGTGGCTGGCAAAGCAATGCAGTCCATATGCAAAACAGACAATAGGAGGAATGTACAGTGAAAGATGTGGTAATTTCTGATGCAGTAAAATATATTGGCGTGGATGACAAGACAATTGATCTGTTTGAAAGTCAGTATGTAGTGCCAAATGGAATTTCTTATAATTCTTATGTAATTGTGGATGAGCAGATTGCAGTAATGGATACGGTAGATAAAAGAGCAACACAAGAATGGCTGAAAAATCTGGAAGAGGTACTCCAAGGGCGCACGCCGGATTATCTGATTGTCTCCCACTTAGAGCCGGATCATGCTGGAAATATTCAGATGCTGGCTGAAAAATATCCGGAGATGAAAGTAGTATTGAGCGTAAAAGCTGCTGCGATGCTGCCTCAGTTTTTTACGATGGATCTTTCTAAGAGATCGATTGCAGTGAAAGAGGGAGACACTTTAAGTCTCGGTTCCCATACGCTGCACTTTGTGATGGCTCCAATGGTACACTGGCCAGAAGTTATGGTAGAGTATGAGTCGACAGAAAAAATTTTGTTTTCGGCAGATGGATTTGGAAAATTTGGGGCTCTTGATACAGAAGAAGAATGGACACCGGAAGCCAGAAGATATTTTATTAATATCGTTGGAAAATACGGAACACAGGTACAGAATCTGCTGAAAAAGGCGGCTACTTTAGAGATTCAGACAATTTGTCCCCTTCACGGTCCGATTTTGAAAGATAATCTTTCTTTCTATATAGAGAAATATTTAAAATGGAGCGGATATGAACCAGAAGAAGAAGGCGTTGTGGTAGCGTATGCGTCGATCCATGGAAATACTGCGTATGCAGCGAAAAAGATGGCAGAGATCTTAAAAGAAAAAGGACAAAATGTGGTAGTGTATGATCTGGCAAGAGACGATATGGCAGCAGCAGTTTCCGATGCGTACCGTTTTGACAAACTGGTTGTGGCATGCCCAACGTACGATGCATCGTTATTTCCGTGTATGGAAGACTTTTTGTACCATCTGAAAATCAAAGCATTCCAGAAACGCAAAGTAGCAATTATAGAAAATGGTTCCTGGGCACCGATGGCAGGAAAGCTGATGAAAGAGTATTTTGAAGGAATGAAAAATATCACAATCTGTGAACCAATCATAACGATTAAGTCTGCTGTAAAACCGGAAACAATCAAAGCGATGGAAGCGATGGCAGATGTATTTTTGAAAGAAGAATAGAAATAACATTCGCAAAAAGCATGAGAAAATAAAAAATCTATATGCCGTTATGAGTCAAGAGAAAAGATAAACGCGGCAGAAAATATAGAATGAAAAGAGAGGGAACAACATTTGAAGTTTCCTCTTTTTTTGACAAAAAATTGGGAATATGATTTTATGAAAAAGATAGGCGAAGCATATGTGAGTAGAAGTGAAAAAATTTGGATATTTTCAGATGAAATAGGAAGGACAGGAGCAGTAAAATGAAATTGAGAAGATATCATCCAGATGACTTAGAAGAAGTGATTCAGCTTTTCAAAGATACGATTTGCAGTGTAAATAAAAAGGACTATTCCCCAGATCAGGTAGCAGTTTGGGCAGAGAGGGCACAGTTTTTGCAAAACAAAAATGAGTTTTTTATGTCTTTGTATACGATCGTGGCAGTGGAAGAGAAAAAAATAATCGGATATGGAAATATAGATGATACTGGCTATCTGGATCATCTTTTTGTTCATAAGGATTTTCAAAGAAAAAAAACGGCAACAGTGATCTGTGAAGAACTGGAACGGTATGCATGGCGCGCAGGACAAAAAAAGGTAACCGTACATGCTTCTATCACGGCAAGACCCTTTTTTTTAAAGAGAGGATATACTGAAAAAAAGGAACAGCAAGTGGAGATAAAAGGAATAAAATTGACGAACTATCTCATGGAAAAACCTTTACTTCAGTTGTCGATTCTATTATAATCAAAATAAAAGGATCAAAATAAATCAAGGAGACCAAAGATGAGACGAAAAAGAAACGGGATACTATTGGCTATACTGTTTGCTGCTTTTGGAATACAGGCAGCGGCAGCACAAGAGAGCACACAGGAAATGACACAACAAAACACTGCTGCGATAGAAAATGCGACATCGGCAGAGGCACAGCCGCTTTTCATAGAAGTAGAACCGACACCGACAAAAGAAATTGAGATTCCACAGGTACAGCCTGAGGAACAGATCTTAAAAAATGAAATTTTAAGTGTAGCCGTGATGCCAGAAACATATCAAAAGGTAGAAGAGGGGACACTAAGTAAATCAAATCCATCTGACACCTATACTTTGGAGGCACCTCTTGACGGAATCTATCGTCTGGAGCTGATGAAGACGGAAGATGATTTTGAGCTTTCTTTTTTTATTTATGATGAATCTGATCAGGAGATTGGAGCCAAAATTATCCGGCAAGATGGAGAGAGAATTACAGCAGAGCTGAAAAAAGACGAGTCTTACCGTGTAGAAATTGTATGGGAAGAGGGAAAGGGTACATATGAGCTTACGACTTTTTATCAGACAGAGACAAAGGAATTAAAAGCAGGAACATGGCTGGCAGACAGTATGGAGTTTTCAGGACAGCGTCATGTTTATACGATCATTCCTCCGATGGACGGATGGTATCGGATTGCTCTGGAACAGCCGGAAAACAAAACAGTTTGTTCTGTTGAAGTGTACAATGAGTCGAAAGAAAAAATAGAGTCAGAGCAAGGATTTGAAAATTCTGAGTGGATTGAGATGAAAGCAGGGAATCCCTATACCGTCTATGCAACGCAAAGTGAAAACTTGGGAAACTATCAGATAAAAGTAGAGTATGAAAGACCATGGACAGATATTTCAGGTTATAATCTGATTTCAGACAGCATGGTCTATCAAGGTCAGTGTAATGAGTATCAGTTTATCCCTGAAGAAAATGGCAGATATCTCTTTGAAATTGCTCAGACAGAAAATGATATAAAAGTAAAATTTGAAATTTTTGACAGTGAGGGAACACTGATAAAAGAAGGAATATGTGGATACGGCGAAAAATTGCTGCTGGACGGAATGGTAAAAGATCAGTCTTATCAGATTCGCATCACACAGGAAGAGGGAATCGGAAACTATCAGATGAAGATTGGAACCCAGAAAAAACTGGTGGATCTTTCCGACGCAAAACAGTTAAAAGATCAGATGGAATTTGAAGATCAGATTAATCGTTACCATTTTATTCCGGAAGTTGATGACAGCTATCTGATTACAATAGACGGAATGTCGGATGGAGCAAGCATCAATATGACGGTTTTTGACAAGACAGGGGTGGCAGTAGCGACAGGAGCCGCATTGCAAAATGGTTCTTATCTTGTGCTGGAAAATGCAAAAGCAGGAGAGACGTATGAAATTCAGACGGCACAAGAAGAGGGACTTTCGCAGTATCAGCTTTTGATTCAGCAAAGAGTTTCGAAAGAAAAAATCAGTGCTTGGATCCGCAATGGAATAGAAAGCGGAAGTATGGAAGCTTTTTATGCGCAGACATCGGAAGAAGAAAGAGAACTGATCCAAAAAGATAAAGAAGAACAAGCGCTGATCTCGCAGCTTGAGGCATATTTAAGCTCAGAAGTCATTTACGAATTCGGACCGCACAGGGAAGAACTCAAAACAGATACGATCAAGACATGGATTGTATTTGATGAAGAAAACTTTACTCTAAGCTTGGATGACGCAAAAATTTCGGAATATATTGCACAGTTTGCACAAACATACGATACCTACGATAAACCGAGATATTTCCAGACATATGATGGAAGCTACGTAACGGTATACGGCGGAAGCGGATATGGATGGATGATCGACCAGTACTCAGAGGCGATTGCGCTAAAAGAATGGATTACACAGGGACAAAGTGGAAGCAGAAGCCCTATTTTTGCACAGGAAGCAGCAAGCTGGGACAACTGTGATTTGGGGTATAACTATGTAGAAATTGATCTGACGTACCAATATGTTTATATGTATATCGGAGGACAGCTCATCGTTGCAAGCCCATGTGTTTCTGGAGATTTGACTTTGACAGACCGAACAACACCAGGCGGAACGTATACGCTGTACTATAAACAGTCGCCTGCGATTTTGGTTGGAGAAGATTATGAACAGCCAGTGACGTACTGGATGCCGTTCAATGGAGGAATCGGGCTTCATGATGCAACATGGAGAGGAGCGTTTGGCGGTGATATTTACGTGTCAGACGGTTCACATGGCTGCATCAACCTTCCGTTTGACGCAGCTCAGACGATTTATGAAAATATTTATGCAGGAATGCCGATTATCTGTTATTACCGTTAAAAAGGAATAGGAAAAAAGTTCTGATTGTCAAGAAAAAATACTTGACAGTTGGAACTTTTTCGTATATGATAGCTAAGGTGATGCAGATGGAAAGATTTGTGGAGCAAACATTGTTGTTTGATTTCTATGGTGAGTTACTGACAGAGCATCAGAGAATGATTTATGAAGATGTAGTGTGCAACGATTTATCGTACAGCGAAGTAGCACAGATGCAGGGGATTTCCAGGCAGGGCGTACATGATATGATGAAGCGCTGCAATAAAATTTTATCAGAGTATGAAAGCAAGCTGCATCTGGTAGAGAGATTTCTTTCTGTTAAAGAAAAAGTACAGCAGATTAAACGTCTGGCTGAACAGAAGGGAGAAAGAGATTTTTCTTCCTTGATTTCTGAAATTGAGCAGATCTCCGACGAGATATTGGAGGAATTGTAATACATGGCATTTGAAAGCTTATCGGAAAAATTACAAAATGTCTTTAAAAATTTAAGAAGTAAAGGGCGTCTGACAGAAGCAGATGTAAAAACTGCATTAAAAGAGGTAAAGCTTGCTCTTTTAGAGGCGGACGTCAGCTTTAAAGTAGTAAAACAGTTTATCAAATCCGTTCAGGAACGTGCGATCGGTCAAGATGTGATGAATGGTTTAAATCCCGGACAGATGGTAATCAAGATTGTCAATGAAGAACTTGTCAGTCTGATGGGATCTGAGACAACAGAGATTGCATTAAAGCCAGGAAATGAGATTACTGTGATTATGATGGCAGGACTTCAGGGAGCCGGTAAGACAACGACGGCAGCGAAGATCGCAGGAAAATTAAAATCAAAAGGAAAACAGCCAATTCTGGTAGCATGTGATGTCTATCGTCCGGCGGCAATTCAGCAGCTGCAGATTAACGGAGAAAAACAAGGAATTGAAGTTTTCTCTATGGGAGACCGGCAAAAACCGGTAAATATTGCAAAAGCATCGATTGAACATGCGAAAAAAGAAGGGAAAAATGTTGTTATTTTGGATACGGCAGGACGGCTTCATATTGATGAAAATATGATGGAAGAACTAATTGAAATCAAAGAAGCCGTTCATGTAGATCAGACCCTTTTAGTTGTCGATGCTATGACAGGTCAGGATGCAGTCAATGTCTCTGAGACTTTTAATACGAAGATTGGAATTGACGGGGTAATCTTGACAAAGTTAGACGGAGACACAAGAGGCGGGGCGGCACTGTCCATCAAAGCAACGTGCGGAAAACCAATTCTTTACGTTGGAATGGGAGAAAAACTTGCTGATCTCGAACAGTTTTATCCGGATCGCATGGCTTCTAGAATTTTGGGAATGGGCGATGTGATGTCGCTGATCGAAAAAGCACAGGCAAATATTGACGAAGAAAAAGCAAGAAGCATGGAGCAGAAATTAAAAAAAGCTCAGCTTGGCTTTGATGATTATCTGGAAAGTATGCATCAGATGAAAAATATGGGAGGAATTTCCAGTATTTTGGGAATGATTCCAGGACTTGGCGGCAAGACAAAAGAGATTGAGGCAGCAGTAGATGAAAAGAAAATGGCCATGACAGAGGCGATGATTCTTTCTATGACGCCAAAGGAACGCTCGAATCCTGATATTTTGAATTTATCCAGAAAACGTCGGATTGCAAAGGGCGCAGGAGTAGATATCAGCGAGGTCAATAAATTAGTTAAACAATTTGAACAGTCGAAAAAGATGATGAAACAGCTTCCAGGACTTATGGGAGGAAAAACAGGTAAAAGAGGTAAGTTAAAACTTCCCTTTTAACATATCATAAATGAGAAACCTTAAGGAGGTGAAAAACATGGCAGTAAAAATCAGATTAAGAAGAATGGGACAGAAAAAAGCTCCTTTCTATAGAATCGTAGTGGCAGATTCCAGATCTCCAAGAGATGGAAAATGCATCGATGAAATTGGTACTTACAATCCAAATACAGATCCAAGCGTATTTAAAATCGACGAGGAGGCTGCTAAAAAATGGCTTGCAAACGGTGCTCAGCCAACAGAAGTTGTAGGTAAACTTTTCAAATTAGCTGGAATCGAAAAATAAGGCAGAGGTGAAGCATAGTGAAAGATTTAGTCGAAGTAATTGCAAAGTCTCTCGTTGAGAATCCAGATGAAGTTGTGGTGACACAAAAAGAAAACGGAAAAACGACAGTGATTGAACTGAAAGTGGCTCCGTCTGATATGGGAAAAGTGATTGGAAAACAGGGAAGAGTTGCAAAAGCAATTCGCTCTGTGGTAAAAGCAGCAGCATCCAAGGATGATAAAAAAATAGTTGTTGACATTTTACAGTGACAATAGCCCGGTGCCTTTAGACACCGGGATTTTTTCATATCATAGGAAAGAGATATTTCTAGGTTAAAATAGGAAGTACTTCCCCGTGATAGAAAATGCTCCGCAGGATGCGTACTCGCGCGAGAGAAATAAAGTCGCAACAGCCACCGCGCTCGGCGCGAGAATTCCGTCTGCGGAATTCTTTTTGTATAGGAAAAATGGAGGAAAAAAATGGAAACAATGTTTCAGATCGGTGTGATCACATCTACGCATGGATTAAAAGGAGAGGTAAAAGTTTTTCCAACGACAGATGACCCAAATCG
>CALWCS010000034.1 GCA_944376425.1 uncultured Lachnospiraceae bacterium
TGGCACTGATGAAATCGAATCAGATTTTAAGGAGAGACGAGTATACAGAACTTGTATCCAATATGATCCATACCTGTGTATGGAATAAGCAGGATATACTTACAGAGATTTACCGCAAAGAGATCAATGAATATCCGAAAGAATTAAAGAAAGAAGCTCTTCTGAAAATGCAGTGGGATCTGCAGCAGTGCATCAGTGAATATGATATCATCCGGGTTATGCTGCCTGAGAAATGCCAGAAAGTGATTTCGCCGTTGACCTTATGGATTTCAGAGAAAGAATTATATCTGATTGGATATGGGGCAGGAAAAATAGAAGTAATCCCTGTCAGAAAAATTATATCATTCAAGATGGAAGGGAAAAAGTACAGTAAAGATCTGCAGGAACAGTTTCAGTATACTGATTGGCTGGAACTGATACAGGAAAAAGAAAAGGAGTGGATAGAAGATGGATCGAAGAAGAAAAAGGATTAAGTTTCCTTTGGAGATGAAGGACGGAAGAAAAGTAAGGGAACTGGATGAATTCATAGAATATTTTGATCTTGGGAAGGCGGTGGAATATTTTTGCAGCGGGAAACTTCAGGCATGGTTCGACAATATTTATGCGTCTGATATTGTGGAAGAACTGAATAAGCTGACCGGAGAGGAAGATGATTTCGTAAAAAGATTTACAGAGATCCTTGGAGTAGAGTGTATGGAAGAGGTTGACGTCAGGAAAATCATCCATAATTCTTTTTTAAAAGAGAAGCTGAAACGTTTCTATCCGGAAGAAAAATCAGAATTTATGGTAGGAAAGACTGCTGATACTCAGGAGAGGTTTGAGGAGCTTATTAAAGATGGAGAGAAAGAAATTTATCTTTTATCCGGCACATTTACTATTCTGAAAAAGATGGAGGGCTTAAAACTGGAAGGTCTGGATTCGCCGAGAGTGGTGATTAAAGCACAGACGGCAGCAGAATTTTGGGAACAGAAGATTACCATGATAGGTATTATTCCGGCGGATGAAGAGACAAAGAAAATTATGTGCAGTGATGAACTGTATGCGGCTGCTAATGAGCTGCTGGATGTATTGGAGATGTATTTACAGAAGAAAAGTCAGGAGGAAGAGGTATGTTAACGGAAAATCTGAAAAGATATCTGGAAGCGGCAGTACCGATCATCTATGTAAACAGCTATGACGATAATGCAGTGGAAGAGAGTATTTTAAAAGCTACAGGATATCGGAAAGTTTGGGAGTGGAACAGACTGTATGGAGCGTTAAACAGGAAAGACGTACATAAGACAAATGTGCAGGTTGTGTATGAAATAATCAGCGACGGCTGTCCTTTGGAAAATTTTCTGATTAATGGTGTAAAGGACAGGGAGTTTGACCGGAAAGTAATCATTCTGAAAGATATCGCCTCTTATCTTGACAATCCGGATATTGTGGCAATCCTTAAAACGGCGTGTCTCCTGATTGAACAGGGAGAACTGGATACAGTGTTTATCTTTGTTGCATCCTCTCTGAAAGTGCCGGGAGAGTTGGAGAAGTATATCACGATTTTGGAGGATGAATACCTGACTGAAAACGAGATCCGAGAAGAAATCATGGACTTTATAAAAGAAAACAGTGTCGGCTCCGTATATGGGGGAACGATTGAAAAGCTGGTGACTGCGTTTAAAGGACTGTCACTGTTGGAGATAGAGACAATCCTTTCTCTTGCATTCCGTGATGATGGAACGCTTTCAGAAGATGCGCCGGATCTGGTCCTTGAGCAAAAGAGACAGGTAATTGAAAAGGCAGGTATCCTTGAAATGATTCCTCTGAAAGAGGGAATGGATGATATCGGTGGTCTGAATAATCTGAAAACATGGATCAGAAATAAGGCAAGAATCTTAAACAATATGAAGCGTGCGGCAGAATTTGGAGTAGAGCTTCCAAAAGGAGTTCTGATCGCAGGCGTTCCCGGATGCGGAAAATCATTGAATGCGAAAGCGTCCGCAAAACTGATGGGCGTACCTCTTCTGAAGCTGGATATGGGGCGGCTTATGGGAAAATATGTAGGCGAATCTGAAAGTAATATGCGCAAAGCAATCGCTCTGGCTGAAGCAATCTCTCCCTGTGTTTTATGGGTGGATGAACTGGAAAAGGCATTTGCAGGGATTGGCGGCAACGGCGGGGCAGCAGAAGTTACGACCAGATTATTCGGTCAGTTCCTTACATGGATGCAGGAGAAAGAAAGCGCTGTCTTTGTAGTGGCTACGGCAAATGATATTATGAAGCTTCCGCCGGAACTGATGCGTAAAGGAAGATTTGATGAAATCTTTTATGTACAGCTCCCGAGAAAGGAAGAAAGACAGAAGATTTTTGAAATTCATATTGGCAAAAGAAGGCCGCAGGATTTGGAAAAAATTGATATTGGAAAACTGGTCGAAAAGACAGACGGATACAGCGGTGCGGATATAGAGGGGGTAGTCAAAGAGGGAATCGAGAATGCATTTATCAATGGGAAAAATGCCGTTACGACATGGGATTTTATCAAAGCGATCGATTCGACCCATCCGCTGAAAGAGATCATGGGAGAATCTATAGATAAACTGGAAAAAGAGTATAAAGAACGGAAATTTAAGAGTGCATCATAGGAGGATTGCTATAATGGGAGAAATGAAAAAAACAATGGGGAATACAATGAGTGACAGTACAGAGAATGTAATGAATATTGAGATCGAAGGACTTACGGAAAAAGAAGTGCGTGAGGTACAGAAAATCTTTGCACGTTTTATGAAAAAGTATAAAGAAAATCCGGAAAGAGAAACGGTGGAGTGGCTGGCAGAACAGCTTCAGGAGGAACTTCCGGAGAGAAAGCCGGAAGAGATCAGAAGCATTGCCCATGAGATCGCTGCAGCCGTGGAAGAATATAATAGGGATCTGGAAGATCTGAATAAAAGTACAAAAAAGGGAATCTCAAAAGAGGCATGGCTGGCAGACCGGATTCAGGACGGTGCAAAAGGTATGGCGGTGAATCAATATGGAGATTATCTGAGAGCAATTGACCAGAATTTTGCGAACGCAAATGCTCAGATGGCAAGAACGATTCTTCGTGCGGACGGGGCTGTCAGCCAGAATATTAATCTGGATGGATTTATGGCGGAACAGTACCATGTCAATAACTTTAATGCAAAAGCTGTATTGGAAAATTCTTCATACAGGGCACGAGTATGCGTGCCTGAGAATGGTCAGTACGGTAAAAATTCCGTAGACGTTATGATTGACGATATCAAGACAGGACAGAAAGGCGTTGCCCGGTATCAATTCAAATATGGACAGGACAGCAAGTCGACGATAGAGCTTCTTAAAGACGGAAATTATGATAATCAGAGGATCGTAGTTGCCGGAGGACAGGCAGAAGAAGTAGGAAAGGCTCTTCCGGGGAAATCGGTAACAGACCATATCGGCGGTACAGAGAAGATTAAGATAAAGTCTGATCCGGTTACAAAAGAACAGATGAAGAAAATACAGGCGGACGCCCAGCAGAAAGGTACAATACCGAAGACGGACTGGAACAGCTATCAGACAAGAGAACTGGCAGTGAATCTTGGAAAACAGGCTGGACAGGCAGGAATTCAGGCGGCTCTTCTGGGAGTGGGAATTCATCTTGCCAAGAAAGCATTTGATGGTGAAAAGATAGAAGCGGATGATATTGTGAAAACAGCCATTACCACCGGAAGTGATACCTGCGTAAAAGCCGCCGCAGGAGCTGCATTAAAGGTTGCTGCAGAAAAAGAGGTAATAACAATTCTTCCGCCGGGAACTCCCGCAGGAACGATAGCAAAAATTGCCTGTGTAGCTGTAGAAAATGTAAAGATTCTCTGGAAAGTGGCAAAAGGCGAGCTGACGCTGAGCGAAGCTGCTGAACATATGGGACGTACAAGCGTGTCTATGTATGCAGGATTAAGTGCCGGCGCAGTAGGAGCAGGAGTCGGAGCGGCAGCGCTCAGTTTCATCCCGGTTGTTGGACCGATCTTAGGCGGTGTTGTAGGCGGTATGATCGGATATACGGCAGGAAGCAAAGTTGGAGAGACAATATTTGAGGTTGGAAAAAAGATAGTAAAAACCGGTGTAAATATTGTGAAAAAAGCTGCAGAAACAGTGGTGAATGTTGTAAGCGGAATTGCAGATTTCCTATTTGGTTGGATTTAAAGCGATATCCAAAAGAAAAAGTTGTTGTAAGTAGCACAAATGTAAAAAAGGAGAATAAACAATGGCAAAAACGATTAAATTTAATCTGATTTTGGATGGGTATCCAGTACGGAATCTGGAAGAACTGCAAGAACATTTCTCGATAGAAGATATTTTAAAATACTTTTGGAATGGTTTATTGTTGCGATGGCTGAAGGTGCGTGGGTATATAAACCAATATGATGCAGTGAATAAAATCGACAGTAAGAAGAGTAACAGAAAAATTATCTCAGATCTTATAAAAATATTTGAATTGGGATTAGACGATGCTCTTATAGAAGAGGAGATTACAATTTTATCTTATCTTGAAGAAGAAGATAGGACGAATGAAATTTATAAAGAAAACGGCTTTGAGAAAAAGCGTATTATTGAGGATTATCATAGAGGATATGACATATTAGTACAACATATGGAAGGAAATAAGGAAAATATGGCTATTTTGAAGGCAGATGCGATTCAGTTGGAGAGATCATATTCAGGTTTGTTCCGGTTGGATCATGAACAATTATATTTTCGGTTGTATGAAAGCGCTCCTAAGGCATTATTTGCAATGCTGACAAGAACTCTGGTAAGAAATTTGTGGCTTGGAAAAGAAGGAAATGCTTATGTCCTCAAGCATATAACAGGTACATTACTTACACCTTCAAATGTGAAAGAAATTTTAGGAGACGATCTTAAGATAGTAAAAAGAAATACACAGGCAATGTGGGATCAAATTGAACGTCCAGAAGTGAAAGTGATGGTTATCTCGATTGCCAGTGGTACATTTGTAAAAAATGCAGGCGAGTTTGCAGAAAAACTGGCGGATACAGATGTAAATGAGAAGCTGCTTATATTAAACGGACTTGAATATCAATGCAATAATGCCGGTTACGAACTGCGTTATATGGAGGTGTGAAAATGAAGAAGAGTTCCAGAGAATTATTAGCCTCCTATATAGATGCATTGTATCCGATTATTTATATCAATCATTTTGATTTTAAAGTAATCGATGAGATGATAGCAGACATAGTAGAGGACAGAAAAATTTTAGAATATCAGAATGGTTTGGGAGCAGTTGATTTTGAAAATAAATCGTTGAAGCAGGAGTGTGATCTTTCAGGGTTCCTCCATATAGTAAAAGATGATGGATATGGTAGTGCAATATTGCTTGTGCTGAAGGATGTACATGATGAATTTAAGAAGCCTGAAATAATAGCACTGCTGAAATATATTGCAGAGAGAAATATGTACAATGAAGACTATAACACCTGTGTGTTTATTGTATCCAGTAAGCTTTGTATTCCTGATGAACTAGAGGATTTGGTTACCGTTTTTGATATGCCGTTGCCGGAACTTTCTGAAATTAAAGAACTTATGGAAGATTTTATACAGGATCTGCAGATTACCGTGCCGGAAAACGTTGTAGGAGAGATTGCGGTATCATTTAAGGGATTAAATGAATTTCAGATTAGACAGATCTTGAATTTGGCATATCAAGATGGAGGATGTCTTGACTTTGATGACAAGCAGTTGATCCTTGGTCAAAAGGAACAGCTGATCAAAAAAGCAGGACTGTTGGAAATGATTCCGGTAAAAGAGTCTGTTGAAGATATTGGCGGTCTGGAAAATTTAAAAGAATGGCTCTATAAAAAAGAAGTTATATTCAATCAGCTTGATCGTGCAATGAAATACGGCGTTGATATTCCGAAAGGCATTATGATTGTAGGAATGCCGGGATGTGGGAAGAGCCTTGCTGCAAAAGCCGCAGCAAAATTGTTTGAAATTCCTCTGGTGCGGCTTGATATAGGCAGACTGCTTGGAAAATATGTAGGGGAATCCGAGCATAATATGCGGCGGGCACTGAAATTGGCAGAGGCTATCAGTCCTTGTGTTCTCTGGATTGATGAAATCGAGAAAGCATTTTCCGGAGTTGGTGAATCCGGTGGCGGAAGCGATGTGACAACACGGCTGTTCGGTCAGTTTCTTACATGGATGCAGGAAAAGGAAAATACAGTCTTTATTGTATCAACGGCAAATGATATTTCAAAAATTCCGCCGGAATTTTTGAGAAAGGGAAGATTTGATGAACTGTTTTACGTGGATTTTCCAGGCGTTGAGGAAAGAAAACAGATTATAGAAATACATTTGAAAAAAAGGAATAAATGGAATAAGGATCTGGATGTGATCTCGCTTGCCAAAAAGACGGAAGGGTACAACGGTGCGGATTTGGAAGCCATTGTAAAAGATGCTGTTGAGAATTGCTTTATTGAAGGGAAAGAGCAGTTGAGTACGGAAGATCTGATAGAAGCTCAGAAAAATATTAAATCTATTTCGGTAACACTTGACCGGCGTATAAAGGAAATTAAAGAGTCAATAAAGGATATTGATCTGAAGCCCGCAAGCAATCCGGAAAACAGACATGCAACACGGCCGGGGGCCAAAAAGTCGGTGGCGATATCAAAAGAAATTGGAATATCAACAGGAAGTAGAGTGGCAACATTGCTCAATAATTTTATGTTGAATTAGGAAAACATGAATTTTCTAATCGGTTAAAAAGAAGGGACGATATAAAAATGACAAATTCATTTGCGAATCTTGCTTCAAAAATACTTGAGGATTATAAAAAAATACCGAGAGATGAAAAACTCTCCGAAGAAGTTTTGGAAAAGGAAAAAGAGGAAGCTCGAGAGAGAATGGGGTTACAGTCTGATATTGCAGAAAAAAGCAAAGAAGAGCTTGCGGTGCAGGATATGAGAGAGCTTCTTGATTTTATAGAAAAGAAAATTTCAGGGAATTTAACAGATCAGGATGAAAAAATAATAAAAGAGAAAGCAGAACAGTGGGGACAAAGTATCAGAATAATAAAAAACAGCCTTTTGAATTGAGGGGTATTTCTCTTAAAAACGGAGGTAAGAATTTTGTTTGACTGGTTACGAGAGATAAAAGACAATATTGCAGCAGAGATTGATTTGGTAACAGCAGATCCAAGTTCGGAACTTTGTGCCTCTGTAAAAAGAACAATGGAAAATGGAGATGCAGATCTTTGTAGATCAATTAATGATTCTACCAGTTGGTTAGGGCATGGAAGGATTATTGATGATATGGAAGTATCAGGTTTGACCATAGATGATTCGGTGGAAAAAATTGCAAAAACTATAGGTTGGTAACAGGATCAAGTGAGAGAAACTGTTGAAACGGAAAGATTTGTATGATTTTTAAAAGGTAAAATGTATGGGGAAGAACAGATTATACAAATTGGTACCATTATAAAAACTCTAAAGAAAAATGGAAATAATATAGACCAAACGGCTACGCAATGTAATGTTGCAAAGGAATATGTGAATACCGTATTAAAATTGCTCGAGGAGTTTGAAGGTAGCGAATATAAAGAAAGGATGCGTAAAATTTGTACTCATAAAGATTTCGGGAAGAGAAATCCTATAGATATAAGGGGTTGAATGCGGGTATACAGAACACGAAATCCTACAAATGTTACATAAGCTTAAGAAAAAATAATTATGTGAGGAGGAAGTATATGAAATCGGATATAAGCTTTTATGATGAGATGATGAAGACGATTTGTACTCATAAAGACTTCGGGAAGAGAAACCCAGTTGATATCGGCGTTGAGTGTGGGTATTTGGAAGAAGAAGTGATGAAATTGCTTCAATCATTCTCTCAAAATGATTTTGCGGAAGAAAATAAAAACGTACCTACGAGTAATGAGAGAACCAAAATTGTGGGGAGCAAAAAAAGTATTAAATCAACTGTTTTTATGCAATTTGCCGGTAGAGAGTGCAATGTAGATCATATTATGGATCAAGCAGAAGCAGATTGGTGTGAAAAAGGTAATAGCCGTGCAGATATAAATACAATTGAGCTTTATCTTAAACCCGAAGAAAGTGCAGCGTATTATATTGTCAATGAAATAGAGGCTGGAAAGATAATCATTTAATTGTAATGGAGGAGCGACAAATGTATCTTGAAAAAGAAAAGTACGATCAGATGGTAAAAGAAATATCAGAACATAAAGGCTTTGGAAAGAGGAATCCTGTAGATATCGGTATGGAATGTGGATATCCAGAAGAAGATGTTTTGGAGATGCTTAAAATGCTTTCTGAGAAGGTTGACAAGAAAGAAACAAAACGGGAGCAGGACAAGTATTATTTTATGCTTCAAAGAGGGGATAAAGGGTTTATCGTTTCAGTTGATATAAATACATGGAGCGCAAAAGTTGTAAAGAATATTCCGGGAACTAACATTATATCTGCGAATCAATGGCATATAGGTAAATGGCAGATCAAGAATCATATTTTTGTGTGGACACTGGAAAGAAATAAGAATTTTGTTCAGACTGAATCAGATGGTTTTTTATATTGGGAAAATTTAGAAACCGGAGATCAGGTGAAAATTTCTATTGATTTTAAAATACAGAGTTTACTGATTACGGATAATGAAATCATTGTCATACCTGAATATTATGACAGAGGTGATGAAATTATAGGTTATGGATTTGACGGTTCAATTAGAAAAAAGCAAATTGATTATTGGGGCGGAGACTGGCTTCTGGAAGGAGAAGATAAGTTTTATGGTATTAGTTCTCAGAGTATATGCTGTATTGATAAAAAATTCGAAAATCAAAAAAAATTGTGGGATATTGGATCGAATATTACAGCAAATATGAGTATGGTAGCTGCAGGTTTTGATGAGGGTGATTTCTATTGTTATCGGTGGAAACAGATTTCTACAGGATTACTTTCATTTGGAAATCAGTATGATAAATTTACTGAATCAAAAGGCGTGAAGACGTCAATATCCGGATTCTCATCTTGCTACGATATCTCTTTACATCAAATGTACCCTTTGGAGGGAATAACGACTAAAAATTATCTGCTCTTTCAAAGGAAGATTTGCAGACGTAATGATTTATCTGTGGTATGTACATTTAACAGGCACTTAGATATAAATAATAATAATGGCGGGAGTATTGTAGGGGTTTACGATAAAGATATATTTATCGGCGTTTGTGAAGATAAATACAAGGAAGATATTCTTATGAAAATAGATCTTCGTAAAGAAAATACACCGGTAATTTTACCTATAGACTTAATTGATTCATAGTCGAAGTAAAATGTATTATAGAAAATGTAGAAAATAATTAATTGACGATAGAAATAGAAGCGATTTTTTTAGGTTAAGAGAAATTATAATGCCAAAACAAATAAGAGGAAAAAAGCTATGAAAAAAAAGATGATGAGTGTATTAATTGCAGCAGTAATGGTTTTATCCATGACTGCGTGTAGTTCTAAAGACGAATCCCAGACTTCGGAAGCGATTGAAGAGGAGGAAACAACAGTTGAAGAAACTGATCAGGAGATTGGGAAAGACTTTGATGCAGATGTAGAAGCAGGGTTATTGTGGATTAATAATCAGGGACAAGTTACTGATAAAGATGGTAATATTATTGATGCATATAGTTATATTATCGCTATTGATGATAAAACTCTCACAAGTGAGGGGGATATAATGACTGGGTATACAATGTCTGATGACATGCAGATAATTGTTGATGAAGAATATCTCTCTATGGTCGAAAGCGATTCTGTCGGAGATAACAGTTATGCAGATATTTTATTGAGTATAGCAGATCCGTCTGTTAAAGGCAGGCAGATGACGGTATCAGAAGAAAAACAAGCCGGCGGTGGGAGTAATATATATACCCGTATAGCTGATGATAGGAGTGAGTATCATTCTGATATTATATATGGGAATTGGTGGGTGGATCATCAGATAAATGGTACACCTATTGCATACTATGTGCCTGAAAACTTGCATGGTAAACTTGCACGCAGTGGTCTTTCTACATATGCAGGATATGAAAGTAATCCTTCGGTAACATTGGACGATTTTA
>CALWCS010000035.1 GCA_944376425.1 uncultured Lachnospiraceae bacterium
GTGCACCGTTCTTATGTAATTACACTGTCTGAGATGGTCACTTATCAACAGGGAGGAGAAAGTCACAACGGGATTTTACTCATGGATATCAGTTATACGTCGTTTGCAAATACGATCAATGAGATTACCTTAAATGGAAATGGTTACTTTTATATTCTTGATGAACAAGATGAACTGATTACTCATCCAAGGCTGCTTTTATTGGATAATGGACTGGATACAGAAAATATGGACGCAGTTATCAAGCAAGTGGTTGGCACGACTCATGATTATGTAGACGGAAGAGAACGGCTTTTATTTATCTCAACAATTGGACAGACACGATGGAGACTTGTCGGTGTGACTTATTTTGAGGACGCTATGACAATGGATCGGAATCTGGCGAGGTCTTTTGCAGGTATTTTAGTGTTTTGCGGAATACTGAGCACAATGGGGGCAGCTGTGATTGTGCGCGCTGTTTTGCATCCGCTTCGGGAATTAGAAGAGAGTGTACACGCAGTGACACTGAATGTTGATGAAGCTGTTCCGGAAACGGGACTTCGGGAGATCCATGCGGTCGGTGTTGCATTAAACCGCTTACTGAAAAGAATCCACGAACTGATGGAACAGATAAGAAGCGATCAAGAGAAGAAAAGAAAATTAGAATTTCATGCTTTAGAGGCACAGATTAACCCTCATTTTCTGTATAATACGCTAGATTCCATTATTTGGATGGAGGAACAGGGCAGAAGCCAGGATGCGATTACTATGGTCAGTGCGCTGGCCAGACTGTTTCGGATATCGATCAGTAAGGGATTTGCTATGATTACAGTGGCAGAGGAAATAGAATATGTTCATAACTATGTAATTATCCAGAAAATGCGTTTTGAAGATCGGTTTGTGTGTTCGTTTAATGTGGAACCCGAGGCAAGTAAAAAACTGATGCCAAAGCTGATTGTTCAGCCAATTGTAGAAAATGCTATTAATCATGCGATTGATCCGTATGGAGACGAACCGCTCCATATCGATTTGTCCGTCAGAATGAGGGATAAGGATGTAGTGATTACTGTCCGTGATGACGGTGTCGGAATTTCAAAGGAAAAGTTGAACGATATTTTAAAGGCGGAATCTGCAAGCGGAGGGATTGGACTAAAAAATGTTCACGAGCGCATTATACTAAGTTTTGGGACAGCGTACGGCTTGAAGATTACAAGTGAGGAAGATGTGGGAACACAAGTAGAAATTCAAATACCAGCGGTGGAAAGAGAAAATGAAATGTTATAAGGACGCTAGAAAGCGCAGAAAAAAGCTGTGAAGAAAGGGGAAATACAAGATGAGGCGGATATTTTGGAGTATATCCTGCACAGGGGTGTTGGTCGTCTTTATAGTCGGATGCTTTTTTTACTGGAGGAATTCACAATTAGCGGCGGAAACGAATAGCTATGCACTTTTAGTAGCAGGAGAAGGGGATGCAGCATCCCAAAAAGTATTGCAGGGAGCTATGGCAGCCGCAAAAGATCAGACAGTAGAGGTAAGGATGTATGTGTGGAAAAATGACGTGGAAGATCAGTTGAAGCGGATGAAAGAGACAGATGGAATGGACGGAGTTATCTGCTTTTTGGAAGAGGAGAGAAGTGATAGCGGAAATGGGGAGAAAATAAAAGAAATATGCGGGACAATTGGTCTGCCGGTGATTATCATTGGACAAAGTACGGATGAGGACGAAATATATACAGATGAGAAGAAAGCCGGAATTTTGATGGCTCAAGAAGCACTGAATGAAGGAGCTGAGTCTATCGTTTTTCTTTTTCAAAAGCAGGATATGGCAGCGGCATGTCAGCTGGAAGGGGCAAAAAGTGTTCTGCCGGATGGGATACCTTATCTGGAGGCAGAATATGAACAAAGGTTTGTGCCGGATGAAACCTGGAAAAAGATGACGAAAGAACGTTCTTTTGTTTTAGCACTTGGAAATGCGGCGACAGAAGCTGCGATTGAAATGAAAAAAAGTGGTCAGCTGGAAGGGGATGTTCCAGTGATTGGCATAGGTCGTCCGATGGAGGTGGAGAGTCTGGAGAATGGGACAGTATCTGCCCTTTTATATCCGTCTTATTTTACATTGGGATATCGTACGCTTGAAAAACTGCATAATGATATGATATCGAACGGGGAAAAGATAGAGGGACAGATTCCGTATCGAGTCATAACACTTGAAAACCTGTATGATTCAGAAAATGTAAGTTATGTCTTTCCTCTCTTAGATTAAATCAAACGAGAGAGAACAATAGTATGCTTTTGGAGCAGACGATATCAGCAGGAGGGAGTGTGCAAATGGAAAAAAAGAATAAAAACTACGGTTTTAGAAAACATTTTATAGAGATAACCGTTGTGTTATGCGGTTTGATTATATTTGCGGCGGCTTCCAGCGCAGAGGGAAAACAGACACCTAAAATCGGGGTCTGTGTCTATAATGCTTCCGTTCTAAAAGGCATTGAAGAAGCAGCCTCTGAGGAAGAAGCAGAGTTGATGATTGGGGAAGATGTGCGGGATCAGAATCTGCAGATTCGGATGATTCAGGATATGATTGATCAAGGAGTTGACGTTCTAATTGTCAATGTGATCAATCGGACGGCTACCGTATATCTGATCCGTATGGCCAAAGAAGCACAAATACCGATTATTTTGGTAAACAGTGAACCTTTGAGAGAAGATTTGTTTCTCTATAAAGATGCCTATTATATTGGGAGTAATGCGATTATGATTGGAGAGATGTGCGGACAGATTGCGGTCGACTATTATTTGACTCACCCAGATATGGATAGAAATCAGGATGGAACTTTACAGATTATATTGCTCAAAGGACAGGTGGGTCATCAAGATGCCGAGTATCGTACCAGATATTCTCTGCTGGCATTGGAAAACGCCGGAATACCGGTCGAAGTGCTTGCAGAAGATACTGCAGAATGGGAAAGAGATTTGGCAAGAGAAAAAATGGCTGTAGAACTGGAAATTTACGGATCGCGAATTGAATGTGTAATCTGTAACAATGATCAGATGGCACTAGGCGCTATTGATGCTTTGCGCACAGCGGGATATTATCAAAACGGTGAAATTCTTCCGGTTATTGGCGTAGATGGCCTGGCAGGTTCAACCATGGATGCACTAGAAGAAGGAACGTTGATCGGCACAGTACTTAATGATACAAAAAGTCAGGGAATGACGGCATATCAACTGGCACTGCAATTGGCAAAAGGGCTGCCGATAGGCGAGAAAGTAGCAGATTATCCAATAGAGGACGGACATTACATCTGGATTACAGGATCGATTATCACAAAACCACAGGAGACAGAAGGCAGTATTTCTGATTAAACCGGATCTAAACAGAATATCACAAAAGGATCAGGCAGGAGTCTGCTGACCATGGTTTCCAATGATAAGATTTTCCTTGGACAGTGGAAATGGAGTAGAATGATTGATACATTTTAGAAGATAATCGATATCTTCAGAGATAAAATATGGAGCCAGATAACCGCAGACAGATTAATATAAGCACCATATAATTAACTTAAAACTTAAACGTAAGTATAAGTTAAAAGCAAAACTATGAAGGAGAGAAAGGAGCAGCAGAAGTGACACCGCCTACCATTTTAGGACATGAGTTTGCTGGAATTATTGAAGAAGTTGGACCGGAAGTAAAAGATTATAAAGTTGGCGACAGAGTTTGTATTGATCCGAATTGTTACTGCGGGCTTGTGAACCTTGCAGAAATGGAGTTGCACATTACTGAGAGAATATGATAGGATATGGAACAACAGTCAATGGTAGATTTGCTGAGTATTGCGCAGTCAATGAGAGACAAGTGTACAAATTAGGAGATTATACATCTTTTGAACAGGGAGCCATGACCGAGCCGGTTGCCTGCTGTCTGCAGGGAATCGATATGTGCGAAATTCAGCCGGGACATCAGGTTGTTGTAATCGGCGACGGAATGGTCGGACTTTTAATGGTTCAGCTTTCCAGACTTGCAGGAGCAGCCAAGGTTGCACTGTTAGAATCGGTAAAAAATAAAAGAGAAGTAGGAAGAAATTTGGGCGCAGATGTCTGTATCGACCCTGTGCATAAAGACGTCAAAATACGCTTAAAAGAGGCGGGCATGACTTGGGTTAACACTGTTATTGAGTGCGTAGGTCGTCCTTCTACGATTGAGCAGGCAATTGACATTGCAGGAAATAAGGCGGTTGTTATGATGTTCGGTCTTACAAAACCTGACGGAATTATTTCGGTAAAACCATTTCAGATTTTCCAAAAAGAGCTGGTATTAAAAGCATCTTATATTAATCCATATACGCAAAAAGAGTATTAGATTTGATTGATTCTGGCAGACTGAACGTTAGCAGTATGGTATATGAAGTTTATGGTCTTGATAAACTGAAAGATATACTGAGTCCCCCGGAACTGAGAGCAAAAGGAAAATATGTTATTTCGCCGGAACGGTAATTGGGGAAAGGAGCATAAGTCCTTTTGATCGGGCTGGGGGCTTTGTTTGGCGGAATTTTGGAAGTATCAGGCGGAGCACAATGTTGTGGCACAGACGATGATTCAGAGCTTTGGAGAAAAAAGGCAGGAGTAGCACTAGGAATTACAGGCTTGATATGTGCCGTCAATATCGGTCTGTTTGCATAAGGAGGAAAAGACAGTGATTGCAAAAGTAATTTTGGGTACCATGCAAAGAGCAAAAAAATTGGTAAGTATTGCAGCAAGCATTCCTTACGATGCGGAATTATGCAGCGGCAGATATGTAGTGAATGCAAAATCTATGCTTGGCGTGCTGAGCATACCGGAATTTGAAAACGGAGAACTTCATGTCCATACAGATGCTGAAGAAGAATGCGAAAAAATTTTGGAAAAACTATTAGATGCGGACCTTTTAGCAGATACGAATGATGCTGTCTGCTGTTCGATCTATGATATTACAACATTTGGGGAAGTTTTGATTGATTTTACATGGCAGGGAGTAAACGAAGAAGGGCAGACTTTATTTGCTCAGAACCCTGGAGGCGCTCCGGCGAATGTAGCCGTTGCAGCGAGCAGACTGGGAGCGCATACAGCATTTCTGGGAAAAGCAGGGAAGGATATGCATGGAGAATTCTTGCGCTGTGTGCTTGCTAAAGAAAATGTAGATACAAAAGGCATGATTCTCGATCCACAATATTTTACGACTTTGGCATTTGTAAATATCTCAGAATCTGGGGAACGTACTTTTTCATTTGCGCGGAAACCAGGAGCCGATACAAAAATTCAAAAAGAGGAAATCAACGTGGATATTTTAGATCATACCAATATTTTTCATGTAGGTTCCCTGTCTTTAACAGACCTTCCTGCCGCAGACACAACGTTTTATGCTGTAAAGAGGGCACGGGAGAAAGGAAGTATCATATCTTATGATCCAAACTACCGGGCATCCCTTTGGAAAAATGAAAGCACTGCCATAAGACAGATGAGGAGCATGATTCCGTATGCGGATATTATGAAAATCTCAGATGAGGAAACAATACTTTTGACCGATGAAAAAACTCCCGAAATGGCAGCAAAAAAATTGTACGAGCAGGGAGTAAACGTTGTGGCAATTACTCTTGGAAGCAACGGTGCTTTTATTTACTGCAAAGAAGGCGGAAAGAAAGTTCCAGGATTTAAAAGTCAGGCGATAGATACAAATGGCGCCGGAGATTCTTTTTGGGGAGGATTTTTATATAAAATAAGCAGATCCGGAAAACGGACAGAAGAACTTAGTCTGAAGGAAATGGAAGAATATACTCGCTTTGGCAATGCAGTTGCAAGTCTTTGCGTAGAGAAAAGAGGGGCGATTCCAGCGATGCCCAATTTGGAGCAGGTAGAAAAAAGATTAAAATCGTAAGAGCGTGTATTTTTAGTGCAAAAATATTATAGGAAATATTTTGAAAAAGCTGACAAATTTGTAGTGGAAAAGAAAGCTTTTGATCTTGACAGGAAGTTATTTTTGTGTTACATTTCATAACAAAGTTATGAAACAATGTTATTAAAAGGAGTGGATGGATGAGAAAACGAGTAGAAGGCGTACAGGAACGAATTTTAGAGTGTGCAGCAGAAGAATTTTTGGACCAAGGATATACGGAGGCTTCTGTTCGTACCATTGCAGAAAAGGCTGGAACAAGCACAAATTCTATCTATGTCCGTTTTCGAGACAAAGAAGGTTTGTTTTCAGCAATTGTAGAGCCGGTAGTAGAAGAATTTATGGCACAGTTTCAAGAGATTCAGGAAACCTTTCATTCTTTTGAAAAAGAAAGACAGAAAGAAGAAATGGGACGGTATTCCTCAAATGAGATGCTCAAACTGATAGATTATATTTATAACCATTTTAAACAGTTCCGCCTGCTTTTGGACGCCTCCTATGGCACTAAATTTCAAAATTTCGTAGATTCTTTAGTTTCTGTAGAAGAGGAATATACAGATAAGTGGATGGAAATGACAGGATTTCATCCGGAAGAAGAGGGAGCTATGACAAAGGAATTGTTTCATATCGTTATGACCTCATACTTTGAAGGAATATTTGAAGTGATTCGCCATAACATTAGCCGTGAAGATGCAAAAAAGTACGTTTCGATGCTGGGAAAATATCACCATGCAGGCTTTCTGGCTATCACGAAGGAATAAAAAATAATAGTGGATAAGCTGCCGTTTCCAATAACTGGAGGGCAGCTTTAAAATAACACATTAGTTAGTTAAAACTAATTAAAGGAGGAAGGTATATGCAAAAACAAAGTCCATTACTTCGCATCTGGGAGCTTGGAAAATCGGAACATGGCAGATTGATCTGTGCTATACTTGCTGACTTCTTTGTTTTCCTACATTCAGCAAAACACAATGGCCAGTGTCTCCCAGACTTTGACCTTTACGCTGCGCAAAGAGATCAGTGAAAAGTTGAATCGTCTGCCACTGCGTTACTTTGACCGGCACAAAAAAGGTGAAATTTTAAGCCGTGCTACAAGTGATCTGGAAAAGGTGGCAGATACTTTACAGGAAGGATTATCTCAGCTGTTAACCGCTTTTGTAGGAATTGTCGGTTCTTTTATCATGATGCTGCTGATCAGTCCTGTGCTGACATTGACTGCAGCCGGAGCAATTTTTATCAGTTTAGTTGTTGCAGCACTGGTATCGAAACGGACACAGCGCTACTTTTCGCTTAACCAGGAAGCTCTTGGGCGTGTGAACGGGAACATTGAAGAAGCTTTTAGTGGAAATATTGTAATTAAGGCATTCAACTTAGAAAAACAGATGGTGACAAATACGGAAATTTTCAATGAAAATCTGTTTCAGGCGAGTAAAAAAGCAATGTTTATGAACTATGTGATCAGTCCGGTCATTCGTCAGATTAACCAGTTTGGTTACGTCGCGATTGCCATTGGAGGTGCAATATCTGTAATTAAGGGAAATATTTCGATTGGAGACATTCAGGCATTTATTCAATATGTCAATCAGATATCGGAACCGATCACACAGATTTCCTATACCGTAAACTCGCTGCAAGGTGCAATCGCAGCAGCAGAACGTGTCTTTGAACTGCTAGATGAAGAAGAAGAACTCCCAGATATCGTCAATCCGGCAGAGATTTCTGCTCCCAAAGGAAATGTCCGATTTGAACATGTCCGTTTTGGATACAGCGATGATGCCATTTTAATGAAAGATATTTCCTTTAGTGTAAAAGCAGGAAGCAAAATTGCGATTGTCGGTCCTACCGGTGCTGGAAAAACAACACTTGTCAACTTGCTGATGAGATTTTATGAGCTGCAAGGCGGGCGGATTACAATAGACGGTGTAGATATTGCAAAGATGAGGAGAGGTTATCTTCGATCCCTGATGGGAATGGTATTACAAGATACCTGGCTGTTTGGAGGAACTTTAAGAGATAATATTGGATACAGCAAAGAAAATGCAGACGATGAGGAGATTTATAAAGCAGCAAAAGCAGCGAGAGCCGATCACTTTATTCGTACTATGCCTTTAGGATATGATACGGTTCTAAGCGATGAAATTACGAGTCTCTCTCAGGGACAGCGCCAGCTTCTGACGATAGCCCGCGCCATATTGGCAAACCCTGTAATTTTAATTTTAGATGAAGCAACTTCCAGTGTGGATACTCGCACAGAACTTGAAATTCAAAAGGCAATGGATCATCTGATGAAAGGGCGCACTAGCTTTGTGATTGCGCACAGACTCTCTACCATTCGTGATGCCGATCATATTTTGGTGATGAAAGACGGAACTATTATGGAACAGGGAACGCATGAAGAACTGATGAATTTAGGAAAATTCTATGCGGACCTCTATAACAGTCAATTTGCTGCCAAAGGAAATTAAATTCACATTTGGAAATAGATATTTGATAGTACAGCGGATAGAAGTGTTGACAGAAATTTAAAATATATGATAAAATAAAAAAGCTTGCTCGGAGGGCGAATCATTCGATAGAAATGAGGAACCGGATAAGGCACGGACTGAAATGTCTGTTCTTTATCCGGTTTTTTTTCGTTTCATTAGGAGACTTTTGTTCTCTATGAAAGGAAAAAGATTTTAAAAGGAGGAGAAAAAATTGGATTTCCTGAACGGCAAAATCAAAAAAATCTATTTCAAATACTTAGCCGCGGCTTTCGGCAGCGCTTTAATCACCTCGATCTATTCCATTGTGGATATGGCAATGGTAGGGAAATATCATGGTCCAGAAGGATCGGCAGCTCTGGCAGTGGTAGCTCCCGTCTGGAATATTATTTATAGCTTTGGATTGCTGATGGGGATAGGCGGATCGGTTCTTTTTAGCACTGCCAGAGGAAAAGCAGAGGGAAAGGAAAAAAAGTCAAATGAATATTTTACTGCTTCAGTGATCGGTTCTATCTTTCTGGCAGTTATGATCTGGCTGATCGTTATCTTCTTTGACCGAGAACTTTTATTGATGTTTGGCGCAGAAGACCATACACTTTCTCTTGCAAGAGAATATGTAAATCCCATTAAATTTGCAATTCCATTTTTCTTGTTTAATCAGATGCTTGCAGCTTATCTGCGAAACGACAAAAATCCTGCGCTTGCCACAGGAGCTGTTTTAGCAGGCGGTATTTTTAATATCTTTGGAGACTATTTTTTTGTTTTCACCTGCGATATGGGCGCTTACGGAGCAGGACTTGCCACAGCAATCGGTTCAGGCATTACCTTTGTGGCTATGATGACTCATTTTTTGATGAAAAAGAATACGCTGCGGCTTGTCAAACCGACGAAGTTATTTCAAAAACTGGGAGAGATTTCAGTCACGGGATTTTCCACTTTTTTTATTGACGTGGCAATGGGAATCCTAACCATTTTATTTAATCGTCAGATTATGAAATACCTTGATACAAATGCGCTTGCCGTATACGGTGTGATCGTCAATATCAGCACTTTTGCCCAATGCTGTGCCTACAGTGTAGGACAGGCATCTCAGCCGATTCTGTCTATGAATTTTGGCGCAGGAAAAGGAGACAGAATCAGAGAAACTTTAAAATATGCATTAGGAACGACAGCATTTTTTGGGATCGTATGGACAGTACTGAGTTTAACGGTGCCAAATATGTTTATCCATATCTTTATGACTCCGACAGAGGAAGTTTTACAGATTGCTCCGACTATCTTTCGATGCTACGGAATTTCTTTTTTATTATTGCCGCTGAACATCTTTTCAACATATTATTTTCAGGCTCTGATGAAGCCAAGAGCGGCGTTTATTGTTTCCGTAGCGAGAGGGCTGATTGTCAGTGGGATCTTGATCTATTTACTTCCGGTAACAGCAGGGGCAGATTCTATCTGGTTTGCAATGCCAATTACAGAAGCGATTGTAGCTGTTTATGTTATTTATGCAATGGCAAAATATACGAAACAGTTAAAAAGTCAGACTGTATAAAAGAAATTGATAGGATAGATTCCAAAAATGCGTATTAAAAATTAAAAATCAGAGGAAGGAAGAGAACATCTTAGTTCAAAGATAGGGGCCGATGTATCGCTGATTTCTAAAATAGATTCTACTTCCATGACAATCTTATCGTAGTTCTGTTCAAAAAGATCAGGAAATAAAAGGGGCGCTTTTGTAATATTGCTTTCAGAAGTCTGAAGAAAACGGTATTTTGCCGGCGGTAAAAAAACGAGTTGGGAAGTTCTGTAAATTTTTGATCTGTGTTTTCCACTGTCAAGAAAATATATTGCTTTGATTTTCCGTCTTTAAAGATCAACAGCAACCCCATATCATATCCCGGCTTTAATCCTGTCTGTTTTATTTGACCGAACAGATGATTAATTCCTTTATAGTAGTCTACTGTATTTTGCGAACCTTCATAAGGAACGGTGAGACAGGTTTTGCCGGGAATATGGAAAATTTTAGAACTTTGTATGTTTTGCAGCTCATGACCTCTTACAAATTCTTTCTGCACTTCAGACAGAAAGTCAAGCCGGTCTTGGATATTTTGAATTTTTTCTTTTGCCAGTTCCGTACCTTTGGCAAGCAGTTTTGCAAAGTAGATATGCTTTCGCTCTGAACCGACAAATTCAGAAAATTGTTTCAGAGGAATATCTAGTTCGACACATAACTGAATGGCGTCTACAACATGGATCTGAGGAAAGGAATAATAGCGATATTGTGTGTCAGGATCTACATATGCCGGCGGCAAAATGCTGATCTTGTCATAATATCGTAAAGATTTGATATGAACCCCTGTAAGTTTTGACATGGTTCCGATTGACAGTAATTTTGTTTTATCCATACGCTTTTTCTCCCTTAATGATATTGTGTATCATTATATAGGCTGCTTCGAATGATGTCAAATTTCCTTTTTGCCAAATAAAATAACTAAAATTTAAAATATGTGAAAGACAGTCATGATAATGTCTTTTGGCTATAAAAAATAATAGATAATAACTATTTGATATTTATGTTATATTGCAGTATGCTTAAAAAGCAGACCGCAAAAAGGGAGCATGAAAGAGACGGTTATTTTTAAAAATAAAAAGGAAAAAGAAAGGAAGCAAGTGATCATGAATACGGAAGAATTTTTAAATATTATGAATACAACAGAAAAAATAAAATCTGGCTCAGAGACACATCAATACATGACAAAATTGAGCTTCGAGGCAATGAGAATTACATCGGTATTAAACCAGGAATATCATGAACCAGAAGAAATCAGAAAACTGATGTCAAAATTGACTGGACGGGAAATAGATGAAAGCTTTAGATTATTTCCGCCATTTTATGCAGACTGTGGGAAAAATATCAAAATCGGAAAAAATGTTTTTATTAATTCCGGATGTCATTTTCAGGACCAAGGAGGAATTACGATTGGAGATGGCACATTAGTGGGACATAGTGTCGTCTTGGCAACGATTAATCATGATCTTAACCCCTCAAAAAGAGGAGATATGTATATCAAACCAATCAAAATCGGAAACAATGTATGGATTGGCTCCAATGTGACCATCACTCAAGGAGTTACGGTTGGGAACGGCGCTGTGATTGCAGCAGGGGCTGTGGTGACGAAAGATGTTCCCGACGAAGTTGTGGTAGGAGGCGTGCCAGCTAAAATGATAAAGAAAATTCATAAATGTTAACAGATGCGGTATCAGATCCGTCTTTGGTCTATTGCAGTTTAAGAGTCCTTTTTTAAAAGAGCAATACAGGTACGGTGCAAAGTGCGGAAAGAACAAGAGATCTTTAGTTCTCTTCGGATAATCCGGAAACAGTATTGAAAAGAATTCATAGAAGTATACTGTCCGTCCTCTGAAACACAGAGCATGTCTAAGCGATTTATTGGATGAACTGCCGCAATATATTTTGGAAGAGAAACGATACGAAAGACATTTTTGTGCTTTTAAAATCTGGCAGAGAGTTTCAGGCAAAAAGACGATTCTGAAATCTAGTTTGTTTTGGGAGCTGTAATACACCAAAAAGAGCGGATTTTTTTCTTTCCTTTTTTGAAAGCTGAATCGGAAAAGATTGACTCTTGACCAGTTTTCTTATGATAAGCGTTCTGTGAGTAAAATCGATGTCATCCCATGTCAGAGCAAAAATTTCACGGAGGGAAAGATTTGTATAGAAACCGATCATAAGAGGAAGATAAAATCTGGTATTTTGAAATCGATGAACAATCTGCTGCCATTGTTCTAAGGTCAAAATATTATCTGTAGAAGGATCAACAGATGAAAAATAGAAAATTTCTGACAGATGAAATTTACAGAGCAATGAAACAGTGTTTTGCTCTGAATTTTTATCTGTCTTTTTTTACATTTATCTGACATAAAAAATCTAACATCCTTTCTGGAAAAATTACTGCGCCAAGAATCACAAATGATATAAGCTATTTAGAAGCTACTGTCTGAAAAGCAAAAAGATCTGGAAACAGATGGTTTGATTGATAGACAAATATCAATTGGAAACCGAGATTTTTTTAAAAATATTACAAATAATTTTTTCAATATGTAATTCCTGGGGATTTTCTGTTTTGGAAAGCAAAGCCAGACGTTTGCTTTTTTCATGTGCTTTTTGAAAAGGGATTTTGCATACTTCAATAATTTTTTCTGAGGATAAAATTCCGTCGCGTTTTAAAATACAGTCAGGACATGTATAGACGTACGCAAAATCATTAATAAATTTATCTGCACTTGTGATGGGAATCCCGCAATTTGCTTTGATTTTATGATTTTCAATATATCCAATGGCAAGTGAAATACACCACCGACGAAGCGGTTCCGAATCTTCTGCGTTGACGAAAATAATATAACGGTGATATACAGGTTCATAAGTGATAAAGCCGCGATACCCCCATCTTTCATAATATAAATGGATATCCTCCTGATGATAATCGGCAAGAAATTGTAAAGTAAAAATTTTAATTTCCTTTGGATTATAACTGACTGGGATTGGAAGAGAGGAAATATCATATTTTATGAGTGCTTCATAAGCAGAAATTTTCGATGATTTTCTTCCGAAAAACAAGGAACAGTCCCCCTTTTTCTTATGTACAATAAAATTTTTAATGAAAAGTTATCCGGCAGATTCTTCCGTTTCCTGTTTTGACAAAAGTTTACCTAAATCTAAAGCAGCTTTATCTTGGTCGGAAATAACGGCTGATTTCATTTCTTTTTCTGTGCACATCTGCTTTACACGTAAATATTCCCTGTTGAGAAGGTAAGATACCGTTTCCTGACCAAAGGAATCGAGAGAACGGAATTTTTTGATAATATTTTCAAATTCTTCTGGAGTAGCAGTATCTTTATAAAGCAATTCATCCATTTCATCCTGAAAAAGATAGTTAGCATCACATTGTAAAATTTGGAATAATTTATATAATATGGTAGCTCTAGGAGAATTAGCATCTGTTTCATAGTTTCCGACAGAACCTTTACTGATACCTAACAGCTTGGCGAGCTGTGTCTGTGTAATGCCGAGAGATTCTCTTCTTTCTTTTAATCTAGTACCGAAACTCATTTATCGCACCCCCTTACGGTGAAATATTACTACAAAAAATAGAGAACGTCAAGAAATAAAAATAAAAAAACTGAGAATAATAGATTGATTTCTCAATAAAACTATGATAATGTCTAATCATACAGAGACAAAGAGGAGGGATTGGTTTGACAATTGCACAGGCAAATACTCCATTAGCTCAGGAAATAAGAAAGCTAATGGAGAAGAAAGGACTTCAGGAAAAAGAGATAGCAGAAAAGGCAGGCTATACGTCGAAAGAACTAAGTGATATGTTAAATGGACAAAAGCTGATTCGTGCCTGCGATATTCCGAGGCTGGCATACGCTCTAAAAGTGACAGCAAATGAAATTTATGAGACTGGAAAAAAGAGCAGATAAAAAAATAAGAAGAAACGATATAGAGAAAACCGTAAAAGAAATTTACTTTTATCATAAAGTTTCGTATACTTTTTAAGAAAGTAAACAATAGTGTGACAAAACAGAAAGTTCATAGGACTTGGAAAAGCATACAAAATGCAAAGGATGTTTTTGATAAGGAAGAGAGGGGAAAATATATGAAATGTATCGTTATATACGAATCGAAATACGGGTATACAAAGAGATATGCTTCTTGGATTGCACAGCAGTTGGAATGTGAACTGAGAGAGAAAAAAACGGTAAAGGCAGAAGAAATGGCATGTTTTGATGTCATTATTTATGGAGGAGGTCTGTATGCAGGAGGTGTCAGCGGTATTAGTTTGATTACAAAAAATCCTGCTTTGATTTCTGAAAAAAATGTAATTTTATTTACATGCGGTCTTGCAGATCCTTCTGATCCGGAAAATATAGAGCATATCCGTACAGAACTGAAAAAAGTAATTCCATCTAAAATAGAAAAAAACCTTACTATTTTTCATCTAAGAGGAGGCATCGATTATAGCAGGCTGGGGTTTGTACATAAATCTATGATGGCAATGTTATGCCATATGATGAAGAAAAAAGAGATAGACGACTTACGCGCCGAGGACAGAGAAATGTTAAGAACATACGGCAAAGAAGTTGACTTTGTAGACGTTAAGACGGCACAGCCAATCGTTGACTGTGCCAGACAGTTTGATTGCTGTCTATAGAGGCGATACACCGTAGAGCTTTTGGTATCGATTAAGAATCGCCTCATAGATGGAATACGGATAAGAAATCAGAGTTTCTTGGGAATAAAAACCATGGTAGTCACTGCCGCAAGAAGGAAGAAGCTGATAGTACATGGCAAGATGAAAGAGGTGCTGCTGCTCAAGTGCAGAGTAATCCCGATAATAGACTTCCATACATCCGGCATCCTGAGCATGCTGTTTAAAGGAAGAGATCAGTTCATGGAGTTCAGATTCATCGAGACCATAGTAATAAGGATGTGCAAGATCCGGCATTCCTTTTGCGTTTAAAATTGCATGAATGCAGTCCTCCATAGGAATAGAAGAACAATAGTCAAGAGGATTTACATAACATCTTTTTTCGCCGGACTCTCCAATATAAAGATCGAGTCCTTCCGAGACATCAGATACGTAACCTTTCCTTCTAAGCAGTTCACAAATATGTACACGTCCTGGTGACTGTGTCTGCGGAAAGGTCTGAATAAGCTCTTCATAAGTAATTTGGATTCCGGCTTGACGTAACTTAGAGAGAATGGCTTTGACAAAGTTGATTTTATCCTCTTTTTCATGATGAAAAATAGCTTGAATTTGAGGATGGCGATAGTCAAAAAATAATCCTTTGATGTGAATTGATTTTGTCCGTCCGCTGCGAAAACGAAACTGTGTGCTGAATTCACTGCCTGTAATAATCGTAAGGGGAGCCGATGATTTCAGTTCTTCAATGCTAGGATCATAAGTGTTATGGTCAGTAATTGCGATTGCCTGTAAATTGCAGCTGACGGCATAATCAATTAATTCCAGAAGAGACAATTTTCCATCTGATAATTTAGTATGGACGTGTAAATCGACTCCTTTTTCTTGATCATTCATATAAAATCCTCCTATTTGATAAAATAATTTCGCTGGTAAGCGCCATTGTGCGATGTTAAAAATAAAATGAAAAAATCTGCCGTGGTAAGAGAGCAATGCCAGCTTTTATTTGACAGAGCCAGGATATCATACAAGTGCTGAATGAAAAATAGAAGTTATATATTAAAAAAGTTTAAAATAGATTTATTTTCGTAGAGTGATGCATTTAGAGATGAAATTTCAAAATGGAATAAAGGAGAAAAATATGGGAAAAGAAGAAAAACTGACAGAAGAAGAAAACAGAATTTTTCATTTAAATTATGATTACATGTGGAAAAAATTAAGTACGACATATTATCATGTCAAAAATCAGACGCTGGAAGCAGCGGATATCAAAGGCAAGGAAGAGCTTCCGTCTTATACAAATTTATCAAAATGCAGAAATCCCCAGTGGAAACCGAGCAAAAAGTTTGTAGATAAAATAGTGAAGTTTTATAACTGCAACTTATTGCCCGAGATTGATACGTACCAATTTCTCACGAAAGATTTATCAAAAACAGACACAAGCCGGTATCGAAACCGATCGGCAGCAGATGAGAGATTTTTAGGAAATTATTACGGATATTATTATTCGGCAGCCACAAAAGATAAAATGAACGGGGCAATGCTTAAAATTTACCAACGGGATAAAATTTTGCAGACTAGAATGATTACAGGAATCCAGAATGAAAAAGAGATGAGAAGCATTCGGTTAAAACAGTTGTTTGAGAAAGATACGATAGAAAAGGAAATGTTTGACGAATATTTTCAAAATCTGGAAATAGAAAATAGAAGAAGTTATTATTATGAAGGAATTGCGGAAGTGACAGGAGATGCAATGATGATTTCTTTTTGGGGATTGGATGAAGAACACCGAAAATTATTTTTAACATTGAATATAGATTGTTTTACCCCAAGGGTAAAACGAACGTATTTAGGAGGTCTTGCCTTTGTCATGACAACAGGGGATGGTCCATTTGACGCTCAATTTTTTCATATGTGTCTGGAAAGGGTAAAGAATGCTCCATTTTCTCTAAAGGATGAGAGGGTCAAGAACATTTTAGAAATTCAGATAGAAGACAATCATCACGCAGTTTTAACCTCCAAAAAAGACAGAGAATGGTTCGAGTTGCTTTTGAATAAAAGAAAAGATGAAAAAACACGAAGAGAAAGATAAACGGTACGATAAAGCAATGGGATGGAAAAAAAGAGCTGCGCATATATTGTATAGGTCAGAAAATATGAAAATCTCTGTATAAAAGGAGGAGAACAAAGATGGATTTTATTGAGATGCTAAAAGCGATAGTTCTCGGCATCATTCAGGGGATTACAGAATGGCTTCCGATCAGCAGCACAGGTCATTTAATCTTATTTGACGAGATCTGGCCAATGAAGTCAAGCCCTGAATTTTTTGAGGTATTTAAGGTGGTGATTCAGTTTGGATCTATTTTAGCAGTACTGGTTTTATTTTTTCACAAGCTGAATCCGTTTTCATCACAAAAAAGTGAAACAGAAAAAAGAAACACATTGAATCTTTGGAAAAAGGTAATTGTAGGATGTATACCGATCGCGGTGGTCGGAGTTCCGCTTGATATGATTTTAGAGAAATATTTATCGAGTGTTTATATCATTGCCGCTGCTTTGATCTTATATGGAATTGCTTTTCTTGTGATTGAAAACAGAAAAAAGAATCCTTCTATCTCTTCTTTAGAAACATTGCCGTATCGAACCGCTTTTCTGATAGGATGCTGTCAGGTACTGGCCGCAATTCCAGGTACATCACGAAGCGGAGCAACAATTTTAGGAGCAGTATTGTTAGGGTGTTCCCGCTATGTGGCAAGTGAATTTTCGTTTTTTGTGGCGGTTCCGGTGATGGCAGGGGCAAGCGGACTGAAGTTGATTAAGTATTTTTTGGAAGTAGGAATGTTTACAAAAACAGAATGGAGTTTACTGATGATAGGAACTGTAGTCTCTTTTGCAGTTTCTGTACTGGCGATAAGGATGCTGCTTAGTTATATTAGAAGACATGATTTCAAAGTGTTTGGAGTTTATCGGATTATTCTTGGTATCATCGTAATCATCTATTTTACAGTATTAGCATAAAAAGAGTTCTGAAAGCAGGACTCTTTTTTTCCTATTATTTTATTTAGCAAAGATTTCGTCACGCAAAAACGTGAACATTTAAAAAGTAGATATTTTCAAAAGAAAAAAACAATGTCAAGATAAAGAGATGCCCAGGAGACTTGACAAAAGAACAGTTTTCGTCTATTATTTCATAGTATGAGATAAAGGAGGAGAAAAAGTGTTGGATTATGAGGAGGCAGCAAGATTGTTTGTCTCTCTATGGGGAAGAATGATGCATCGTCCTGTGAACTATCATATAGAGAAGACGTACATTGGAGAAGGAAGGATTCTTTTGTATCTTTGCCTAAAACATAACGGAGCGACAGCAGGAGAACTGAAAAAAGAATTGGAAGTCGGTGCCAGCAGAATTGCCAACGCACTAAAAAATTTAGAGGCAAAGGGACTGGTTACCCGTGAAATATCCCAAGAAGACAAACGGCAGGTCTTAGTTTATATCACAGAGGAAGGAAAAGAGGTGTTAAAAGAAAGAAATGATCAGCTGATGACAAATACGATACAGCTGTTAAGACAACTTGGAGAAGAAGATACAAAAGAATTTTTAAGGCTGATGGAAAAAGTTTTGACCATCAGTGAACAGAACGTTTTTGAGCCGAATGATTCATAGTATGAAATAAATATTGACTTTCAGATTCTGAAGGTTTGCCGGTATGAGGCAGCTGGAAAGACAGAGATAAGAAATGAGCAATTGATGGATAAAGAAAAGAGGAGTATTTCTATGAAAAGAAATGTTGTAATTAATCGAGAATATGGAAGCGGTGGAAGAAAAATTGGAAAATTAGTGGCAGAAGAATTACATATGCCTTTTTATGACAGTAGAATTCTAGAAGCATCCATAGGAAAAAACGGTATGACGGGCAGCTTTTTAGAGACATTTGATGAGAAAGTAATCGGCAGTTTTTTGTATACCTTATCTATGGCGGCAAGCGGAGATCGCGGAGCAATGGAAAAACCATATAAAATGTACGGAGCAATTGCAGACACGATTAAGGGAGCAGCAATGCTGGAACCATGTGTATTTATTGGAAGATGTGCCGATCAGATTTTAAAAGACGCCAATATTCCATTTATTAATGTCTTTATTTATGCAACAAATAAAGAAGAAAAAATTCAGCGTGCCATAGCGGAGGGAGTTCCGAGTGAAAAAGCAGAAAATTATATCTATAAAAAAGACAAAGCAAGAAGAGGATACCAGGATTTTTTTACTCATACAAAATTTGGAGTCTATACAAATTATGATATGTGTTTAAACAGCAGCAGACTTGGATATGAAAAATGTGCGCAAGTGATTATCAATGCAATGGATTTGTGATAGAAAAAAGGGGAAAATTTCAATTTAATTTAAAGAATATAAAGAAAAATGCGATGCCGAATAGAAACGCTGGCAAAAAAAGCTGCGGAAAGGTCAAATATCTTTTTTCGGACTGTATGTTATGAAAAATATGGAGAACATGCAGGATAAAAAAAGAAAAAGACAATTGCGCAGCTTTTTTTGAGCAGATATCAAAAGAGAAAAACAAATACAGAACATAGACGAGTGACGAGAAAATTAGAATTTTCATTTCTCTATAAAAGAAAAGGAGCTGTTCAGAAACGGAAAAATCTGATATAGTGAAACAATATAATGTTAAAATCTTAGAGATCATGCTTTTTTATGCAGGTATGAAAAAGAGGATGATTTGCCGCCGGCGGACTGCTTAGGCAATTCCGCAGAGCAAGATATCTTTTTTTCTTCGTATCAACGATATATCAGGAGGATAAAAAAGATAGGAGGAGAACAGAAGATGAAAATCATAATAGCGATGGATTCTTTTAAGGGAAGTATCTCGTCTGCGGAAGCGGGATACGCTGTGAAGGAAGGAATGAATCGCATAGATCCGAAGGCAGAGATTGAAGTCCGTCCATTTGCAGACGGAGGAGAAGGTACGGTAGACGCTTTTGTATACGGAATGAATGGGAAAAGACAACGGATTAAGGTAACAGGACCGCTTGGGGAAAACGTCTGGTGTGAATATGGAATTTTTAAAAAGGATATTGCTGTGATGGAAATAGCATATGCGGCAGGTTTGTCGCTGATACCGAAAGAAAAACGAAATCCTCTGCTTACCACAACATACGGAGTCGGTGAAATGATAAAAGATGCAATTCAAAAAGGATGTAGAAGATTTATCGTCGGAATCGGAGGAAGTGCCACAAACGATGGAGGGGCAGGAATGCTTCAGGCATTGGGATATGGATTTCTTGACAGAGAAGGAAAACCGATTGCAAGGGGAGCCCGGGGGTTAAAGGACCTGGAACAAATTACACAAGAAAAGGTGGTACCACAGATCAGAGAATGCCAATTTCGGATCGCATGTGACGTTAGCAATCCTCTGTGTGGAGAAAAGGGATGCAGCGTTGTGTATGGACCTCAAAAAGGAGCAACATTTTCTATGATAGAACAAATGGATGATTGGATGAATCACTATGCCGCAGTATCAAAAAGACTGTTCCCAAAAGCGGATAAAGACAGTGACGGAGCCGGAGCGGCAGGTGGTCTTGGGTTTGCCTTTCAGACATTTTTAAACGCAGATTTGGAGTCAGGAGTTCAGATTGTGATAGAGGAAACAGGATTAGAGGCAGCAATCAAAAACGCAGATTTGGTGATTACAGGGGAAGGAAGGCTCGATGGTCAGAGTATCATGGGAAAGGCACCGGTTGGAATTGCAGGGATTGCGAAAAAATATCGAAAACCCGTGATTGCACTTGTTGGAAGTACCGCAAAAGACGCCAGAAAGTGCAATGATTATGGAATCGATGCATTTTTTCCGATTTTAAGAGATGCGGTTTCTCTGGAACAGGCAATGGAGAAAGAAGAAACAAAGAAAAATCTTTCAGATACCGCAGAACAGGTGTTTCGATTGTGGAGATTGGGTACAGTGATCTGTTAGATTCAAAAAGAAAATGAGATCAGGACTTTGCAGGAAGTCTTTTTTTGATATAATGGAGTCATCAGATATAAGCTGTCAAAGAAGATACAGGAGGAGAGAAATGGGATTTCAAATCGTAAAAGGAAATATTGTAGAGATGGAAACCGAAGCCATTGTAAATGCGGCAAACAGCAGTCTTATGAGGGGCGGCGGGGTATGCGGAGCTATTTTTTATGCGGCAGGGGCGAGAGAACTGCAAAAAGAATGTAACAGAAAAGCACCGTGTCCGACAGGAAGTGCTGTTGTGACAGGAGGATACCAGCTGAAGGCAAAATATATCATTCATGCAGTGGGACCTGTATGGAATGGCGGGAGTTATGGAGAAGAAAAACAGTTGATTCGAGCATATCAAAGTGCATTGCAGGCGGCAAAAGAAAAAGAGTGCAATTCGATCTCGTTTCCTCTGATTGCAGCAGGAATTTACGGGTATCCCAGAGAATTGGCCATCAGAACGGCGGTTGAGACAATTACAGAATTTTTAAGACAAAATAAGATGGAAATTTATTTAGTTTTGTTCGACCTTGAGACAATGCAGATGGCACAGGAGATGTTTCCGCAATATATAACAAAAAAAGGGTAAATCTTAAACAGATGGAGCAGGAGAAAAATGAAAAGAGAAGTAAGTTTAGAGGAAATATCGGACGGAAAACTGTATGGAGCAAATGACATGGTAAAAGCAGACTGCCAGGATTGCCGGGGATGTTCTGCATGTTGCTATAAAATGGGAACTTCCATTATCTTAGACCCGTTTGATATTTACAGAATCACATCGGGACTTCAGTGCAGGTTTGAAGAGCTGCTGGATGAAAAAATAGAGCTCAATATTGTAGACAGGATTATTTTACCGAACATAAAAATGGCAGAAGAAGAGGAACGCTGTCCGTTTTTAAACGAAGAAGAACGGTGCAGCATTCATGAATTTCGCCCTTCGATTTGCAGACTTTTTCCGCTTGGAAGATATTATGAGGAAAATGGATTCCGTTATTTTTTACAGATTTATGAGTGTAAAAAGAAGAACCGTTCTAAAATAAAAGTAAGTAAATGGATTGATACGCCTAATCTGAAAGAAAATGAAAAGTTTATATGGCAATGGCATAACTTTCTAAAAGAAATGGAAGAAAAAATAGAGAAAAGTACAGATGAAAATCTGATGAAAAATATAGATTATTTTATTCTGAAGACTTTTTATCTTAAACCGTATGAATCGGGAGAGGATTTTTACACCCAATTCGAACAGAGGATGAAAGAAGCCAAAAGTTTTGCCGAGATAATATAGTAAGGAAATAAGAAGACAGTCTCTGTGATTGACAAGAAAAATGAAGTATGGCATACTATATAAACAGTACGTCAATAATTTAACAGAAAATATCCTTAAATTCCCAAGATAGAAAAATCATGGAATCAATTTGGTTGAGGAGCTGGAACGGCTTGCCGAAAAAGCGATTAGTATAGAAAACAAAAAGGAGAAGAAAAAATGCCAAAAGTAAATTTTCAGTTTGAAGATGGAAATAAGGTATCAGTCGAAGCCATAAAAGGCAGCAATTTGCTGGAAGTAGCAAGAAACGCAAATGTAGCGATTGATGCGCCTTGTTCCGGAAACGGCGCGTGTGGGAAGTGCCGTGTGAAATATCTCAGCGGAGAACTTGCATCGAAAAAAAACATTCATATCAGTGACGAGGAATATGAGCAGGGATGGAAGCTGGCATGTTTAAGTACGATAGAAGGAGATGTAACGGTAGAGGTCCCGGATATTGCATCGGCATATAAAAACAAAATGAAGATGGCAGATCTTGGATCAAAACAGGAAGTAGAAATTTTTGAAAATGCGAAAAATAACATTGAAGAGGCAGGCATCACGATGAAAAATACAATGGAAGTTGTCTCTGTCTCAATGGATATTCCAAGTCTGGATGATACGATGCCGGATAATGAACGGCTGATGCGTGCACTTCAGGGAGTGACAGGCATGGAAAAAATAAGACTTCCTTATACCGTGATCCGTAAAATGCCGGATGTATTAAGAGAAAGCAATTTTCAGGTACAGTGTGTGATCAGAAAATCGAAAAGCAACGTATTTGTATACGATATTTTGCCAAAGGGAGAAACGGTCATTGTAGGAGGTCTTGCCATCGATATCGGTACGACGTCTGTGGCAGCCCTTCTAATTGATATGATTAGCGGAAAAATTTTGGCAAAAGCTTCAGCTGGAAATGGTCAGATCCGTTTTGGCGCTGATGTCATTAACCGAATTATTGAATCGACAAAACCGGGCGGGCAGAGAAGACTTCAAAACGCAATCATTGACGAGACAATTAATCCGATGATCGATGAAATCTGTAAAAATGCGGGATTTAGAAAAGACCGTATTTATCGAATGAGCGTTGCATCAAACACAACGATGAATCATTTATTTGCAGGGGTCAATGCAGACTATTTACGTCAGGAGCCATATATTCCGGCATTTTTTAAGACAAATTCACTCTTTGCGGCGGATCTTGGAATCCATGTGCATCCGGATGCCCACATTATTTTGGCACCGAATGTAGGAAGTTATGTCGGAGGAGATATCACGGCAGGTACTTTAGTCAGTATGCTGTGGAACAGACCGGAATTTTCTCTTTTTATAG
>CALWCS010000036.1 GCA_944376425.1 uncultured Lachnospiraceae bacterium
TATTCTAACTATATTGTAGTTGATTTATGCTATAATGTCAATGCAGCATGAAACAAAGAATAGATGCTGTATCAAATAGTAAAAGCAAAAGGGTGCAGATATTTCCGCACCCTTCACTTTTTTGTTATACATCCTCTTTTCTGTAGATTTCTTTTCTGCCGTATGTGATTGATACGACATCAGAAATCTTTATATCCTCATGCCCAAATATTTTTTTGTATTTTTGCCTGTCTTGCGCAGCCAGATAATACGAACTGTAAGTGTCAGTGCAATCCCGGCGCAAAACATCAGCATCAATTTTTCCATGGAAATCAGTCCCATTTTTTTGCAAATAGATACTGACTGTTTTTGCGTCCGGAATTGTTTTCATGGCACGAATAATGGTTCGCACAGTATTAACGTCGGTTTTGGAACTGATCAGCTCATAATAGCTTTTGCGAACCTCTTGCATGGCAATAAATGCGATGTAAATGTCCTGTTGATGTTCCGCAACCCATTGTTCTGCTTCTTTTTTGCAGAACTCATCTGGGTTCACCAAATAAGCCAACAATTCTGATGCAGACCGGTCGTTTACACTGTAATGGACCTCAATTTGATTTGACAGATTTTTATCATATACAAATAATCTGCGTGCCGTTTCGGGAGCAGAAAGTCTGACATTTTTCACTCTATTGAGGAAATATAAATCTTCCATATCCTTTGTTCCCAGCTTTGGAATTGTGTTACCAATGATTCGATAAATCTCTTTCGTAACTCTTTCTTTGCGCTCTGAGCGAAGATCTCCAAATTGAATGGACTCGCAGCCCATGTCGATTAAGTCGGGAGAATAGCTTTTGACATACAACTGAGCCGTTTCACGGTCATACACACCAGTGAAGTCAAGGTTTTCAAAAGCCAATTCATTTCCATAAAATTGTTCATACAGAAAATAAAAGCGATCCTCTTTTTTTACCTTAACAAAGACAATTAGTTTGTCGCAAAAAGTTTGAGAATCGCTGGCCAACCAGTTTTTAAATTCTTCTAATTTATTCATAATGATACCTCCATTTTTAATCTCGCCAAAAGGTGAATTGTTCCGGCTTTAAGCCAAGAGCCTTAGCCTGATCCAGAATTTGTTCTTTCAGGGCGGGATACACCCGATCCTCGTGTACAGGATCTTCCGGCCCTTTTTCATCTTCCGAGCATTCTGCCTCAGCTGATAGGATTAGGAAATCCCCTCGATCCTGAATATCATCCAAAACGGACCCGCCGAGATATTTTTCCGGATCAGGACAACGTACAACAACGCCATTCCAGATCAGGTTGTTAAGATTGATCTGATCTGTAATCTCTTCCGGTAAATCGCTTTTGGGAATGCTGCAATACATCCCAGAACCACCGTTTACTCCGATGGAAATATTCTCGAAATTCACGAAATACTTTTTCATAGTGTCATTCCTTTCCAGGGTATAGTTCTTCATCCAGCAGTACATATCCCAGCGCCTGCAATACAACAGGCGCTTCGTCTGGTTCGATTCCATTATCGATTAGCACCTGTTCTGCTTTCCGGATGGATTCCTGTTTATGTGCCATGATGTTTTCTTGCAAAAAATAGGCGCAATAGAGATATTCCGACTCGCAGCCATTTTTTTTGAAACCTTCAAGGGCATTTAGGATTTCATCCGAAATGTCTGTGATAGGAATCGCTTTCCGGTATTCTTCTGGACTGAGTGCTTCTGCTGTCAGACCGCCGAAGTAAAACCAGTCGTCTCCGATGGAGCAAACTGTTCCGTTTTCTAAATTAGGATCGATGATCAGTTGAATCAATCCGTATTTCAACCCCAATTCGATTTGATTTCGGGTGAGGTGGCAGTTACCGCCAAAATCGATCGGCATTGATTTCTGCCTCTGCATGAACTGTTCGCACACGCTGTCTCCGCTGACCCAGGAACGATAGCGGTCTACGGCTTTTGAATTTAGGCATTCCATGGCGGGAATGCCATCCTCCTGGCTCATGAGAACGCAAAACAGGCACTCGTCACAGATGTGCGAAGTGGTTCTATTGGTTTCCTTGTGCATAATGGTTCTCCTCACATCCGCATCGACCAATGACAATGGCCACGATATTTTGTCACAAACGTCAGGGCGATTCTTTCCTCTTCGGTCAAAGGCCGCACAGGCTCCCAACCATTTTTGTGGGAAAAACTTTCCCAATACATCTGCCCATGATGAATGGAAGCAATTCCGCCTTTTTTGCCCGGAACAATTTCGTATGTGGGATTGATCACACGGCCCACATCAAACACATTCCTGTCCGAGAAGGTATAGACATTGCCGCTTCTCATTTCAACGGTATGGATATACTCGATCGTATATCCGCCTTCATCTTTGACTTTTTTGGAAGAGGTTGTTATCTTTTCGATGTGAGCCAGAAGATCGGCCTTTTCTTTTTCGACAGCAGCCTCCTTCGCTCTGCGTTCCGGCAAAATCCTGTCTGCAATTTCTTGCAGTATTTTATCGACCTTGCCATAAACTAATTCGTCTGGAATATCAGCTACGCCGGGAGCGGTTCGATCCTGGATCATCTTGCGGTATCTGGCTTTGTTTTCCTCACTCCAATTCTCATGGATCGGATAAGGGACGTAAGTTTCCTGTGCCAGTTTTTCCAGCTCTTTGTCCCGACTCAGTTCATGAGCAATTTTCCATGTACTGTAATCGAAGAAATCCAAGCCGATTTCTTCTGCACGCTTATGAACATAATGCTCAATAGCATATTCTGAAATCCCATTGTCCACTCCATAGTTGAACATATCTTGAATCCTGTATTTCATTTGAGCTTCCTCCTTTAAATATGCGCCAATCCGGTGCAGCCAATAATTTTGCCGGCTTCATCACGAACCGTTCCGTCTACAATGTAGACATCGGTTCTTTTAGGAACAGCCTGCGCCACAATGGAAGATACGATATAGATTGTATCTTTTTCGGGTTTAGGCAAGCCCGTGATCTGGCCGTAGCTCACCCGATACACGGGCAGGCCATTTATCGTACCAATTTGGACCCTTTGGGCCGATGCTCTGGCTACGATACCGCTAGGCTGCAACGTAAACTGCATTGTATCTCCCGTATAAAAATTGATTTCGTGGGGAGTCAAATTTACCATTTTAATCATTGGAATCGTCTCCTTCTATTTTTAGTTCAATGGTTTTCTCCCAGCTTAACGGGAGTTCCGGGGCTTCATTTCTGTAGAAACACCGGTTCCAGTTGGCGTGAACGCCAACCTCCGTTTCCACTGCATCCGTAATGGAAAAGCTGCCGTTATCCCCGCAGTTTGCAAGGAATTCAGCAGTTTTAAGCGGGATCTTAACCCGAACCTCTGCTTCACTGTCCATTTCTTTCAAAATGGCTATCAATTCTTTTGCTTTCATTTGTTTCTCACCTTTCCTTAAAATAGGGAAGCTCGAAGAATAAACGGCTTGGTTCTCCAGGCTTTTATAACTTTTATCGATTCAGATTCTGCATTACAATTTCTGCATAAAGACGAACGGAATCCATGACTGTCTCGTTTACCGATCTATCGACTTTATCGGCAAGTGAGCGAATCATATTTAATTCTTCTTTTGAAACAGAAATTGTGATAAAATAATCTTTCATTTTCTTCACCTTAATTTCTTATTTTAGCAAGCGCAGCAGCGCCAATGATATGGCCATTATTATTACGGATTACTTGATCCACGGTCAGTAAGTCATCCCGATCGCTGGCGAACCTTGCCACGATATTAGAAACAATGTACTGCGTCCCGCTTTCGGGAGGCGGAAGGTTTGCAATATCTGTTTCAGATATTGCATTGATGGGAATTAGCACATCCCCGTCTTTCAGGGTGCCTTCTCGGCGTCTTGCCCGGATCACCCTGGCAACAGTGCCACTAGAGGGAAAGGCAAGAATATGATCGCCACAGACCAGTACCACTTCATGCGGCGTTAGATTGATCAGATTTGTTTTTGACATTGTGATGTTTTCTCCTTTCTCTTTTTTTATTTTTTTTGTTTTCACTCACCAGGATGTATGTCGGCATATGCCGCACAAGTTTGTATCCAGCGGCCAGTGCGGCCAGCTCGATCAAAACGTAACCCAGTGCTTCTCTGATGGAGAGGACTTCCAGTTCAATGCTGCAAGCCGTCCCTATCATAAAGAATAAAGCAATGGCTAAAATAGCATATCCGATTGCTTTGATTCTCTTTACCCTTAAACGTAATTTTTTCATTTCTTGTCATCCTTTCATTTTGATTTTGTTTTTGTCCAATGTTCTATATAAACAAAAAAAGCCCAGAGTAAACTTGATGTTACTCTGGGCCTTCTTTGGAATCTTTGTATTAAATTTTGATTCTAAAAAACAAAAAGAGTGTTGGCACATATCTACACCAACACTCTTGAAATTGCAACACTCTAACCGCTTTGCGGTAGGAAAAACTTTATGGTTTTATTATAGCGTCACTTTCCTCTTTTGTCAACAACGGTTACATCGGAATTACTCCAAACAATATCAAAAGTGCGAACAACGTCAAAACTGCTATTACCAGAAAACTCAACCGCAATTCACTTGTGAAATCGAAGTAATCCGTATGTTTCTTAAAATGAGCACTCACTACATCCCTAATTTTATCAAACACTTCTGGATGACTGCGTATCAAAAGTGAAGCGGAATCGTCGTCTAATTCCTCTATGGATACAACAGCCTCTTCACCGGATTTTGATTTCACCCCCAGAAGAACCATGTCCGAACTGGACCAAACCGCTGTAATATCAAGTTCGTCTTCGTGTAAAAACAAAAAATCTTTTTGATTTAAAATAGCGCTTTGTGAGGAAATCCATTCATTTCCTTCAATCACTAAGTTGCCGCTCACCAAAGATTTTTTGTCAACACGAACATCGCCTCGAATTTTTGCCTTTTTTGCCGTGCAGCCTTCTACTACAGCATGACCGCCGATGACAGCTCGGTTCAAGTGCAGGCCACCCGAAACGGTTGCGTGTCCTTCAACCACCACCCTGTCTGTGACAACGGCGTTCTGGCAAACAGTCGCATGATCCCTGGTGATAGAATAATCGTACATGGAAGCGGCATTTTGCACGGTGGCGCTATCCCTGGCTATGGCATCATTATAGATCCAGCATTCTCATATTTGAGACAAATTTTTGTAAGATTGTACCCAGCCACCAAGATCGCCAGCCTTTACATCCCCAAAATCTTTTATAGCCTGAATACGGTAGACAATCGTGCCGTCCTTTAATGTCTTTTTTATGTCCGTCAATGTATATTTTTCTGGTTGCATGAATTCTCTTCCTTTTTTGTATAATGGTGACGTTATGTTTCTTTCTATTATATATCCCTTAGGCTTCTGCCAAATGGATGTATCCTAAAAAGTGGACAAGTGTGTTAGAATAAGAGACAAGAAAAAACAGAAAGGAAAAACACACATGTCTAACAAAAACAGCCCCACAAAGTACAGCGAAGAATTTAAGAAAACCATCGTCACGCTCTATCA
>CALWCS010000037.1 GCA_944376425.1 uncultured Lachnospiraceae bacterium
GGGAGGTATTCTCATGTCTATTGTTTGGAATGTACTGATCGTCATTCTCATCGTTTTAATTATCGCACTGGTTGCGCTGTATTTTTTTGGAAAAAAAGCGCAGAAAAAACAGGCAATGCAGCAGGAACAGATTGAAGCTGCCAAGCAGACCGTTTCTATGTTAGTTATCGATAAAAAACGAATGAAATTAAAAGAATCCGGACTTCCGCAAATTGTTATCGATCAGACACCAAAGTTGATGCGCGGTTCTAAACTTCCGATTGTCAAGGCAAAAGTAGGTCCCAGAATTATGACACTTGTCTGTGATGCAAAAGTTTTTGATCTGGTACCGGTAAAAAAGGAAGTCAAAGCTGTAGTCAGCGGTATCTATATCGTAGATGTCAAAGGAATCCGAAAACCTTTACAGGCTCCAAAACAGGAAAAGCAGGGATTTTTCAAACGTATGAAATCAAAGTTCAGCAAAAATAAATAAAAGAGGCGGGAGATTCCCGTCTCTTTTGTCTGTTTTAGCTGTATAAATGAAAGCTTTTTCCATTTTTTGAATTAATTTTAATCTGAATACTGCAGTCTGCCATATGCTCATAGTTAATATCCAGGCTGTATTCTACTTTCGTTCCAATTTGTCCCGGTTCGCTTTTAATTTGAATATCCTTTGCTAAGATACTGATCAGAAAATTTCCAAACGGGGTATCATAATATCCCATATTCCGTTTATGTTTTTCAAAGACCATATGTACATTGGCAAATCCTTTTTTTGTAACTTCCACTGAATTCTCACTGATTTTAATCAAATTCTGTATTTTTTCTTCGGTTCCCTCTACAGCCTCTTCATAGCTGATATAATGCTTTCCATTTTGAAAACGATATCGTCCCGGTGCGACAATTTCTATTTCTTCTTCTTTTGCTTCTTCCAACACCTGGAGTCCTTTTACACTTAATAGAACATCTTCTGTCATGATTTTCCTCTTAAAATTCTTCAATGTTAATCTGTTTCGTTGTTTCTATGTCATACGGCAAAATCGAATTTGCAAACTGCTTAAATTTATCTGCCGCATCACTTACAAAAAACTGATATTTTAATTCTTTTTCACCGCCATCTCCTCTGTTTTCAAGTTTGTGCTGATACAGAAGATTTTTTAGTTCCAGTGCTGTCTCATATGCCGGATTCACTAGTGTTACGTTTTCTCCCATCACCTTCTGCACAGTAGAACGCAAAAGCGGATAATGCGTACACCCTAAAATCAGAGTATCAATATTTTTTTCTTTTATTTCCTTTAGATAACGGTATGCCACTTCATCAGTCACGGGATCTTTTAGCCACCCTTCTTCCACAAGAGGAACAAACAACGGACATGCCTTTCCGATAACCTCAATCTTTGGATCCCATTCCTGAATTACTTTTGTATAGATTTGGCTTCGTACTGTTCCTTCGGTTCCGATCACCCCTATTTTTTTATTTCTTGTTGCAGCACACGCTACTTTTGCTCCAGGCTGTACCACTCCTATAATCGGTATCTCAATCTCTTTTTTTACTTCTTCTAAAGCAAATGCGCTCGCCGTGTTGCAGGCCACCACAATTGCTTTGACGCCCTGTGTCATTAAAAAACGTATAATCTGTCTTGAGTACCTGACAATCGTTTCTTTTGATTTACTTCCATAAGGCACTCTCGCAGTGTCTCCAAAATAAACGATTCTTTCTAAGGGAATATTCCGCATCACTTCCCGTGCGACAGTCAGTCCTCCTACTCCAGAGTCAAAAATCCCGATCGGTGCACTGTTTTGATTGACCTGATTTTTTTTATTTTCCATTTTTCTGTCCTCGTTTTTTATATCTTTTTATTCTACTCTGTTGTCTTTTAGAATGCAAGTAGCGATTTCATCAAAAAATAATTGGTTTTCCGTCCACAAATGTATACCATACGAAATCTTCTTTCAAAAATTCTGCTTTTCCGCTTGTCACCTCTGTAATATCTTCTGTCAGCTTTTTCTTTTTCTCCTCAGGAACCAGCGTTTCAAGCGTCACAATCTCCGTATATTCTGAATTTATAATTTCAAGTCCTCTCTGTCCCAGCAAATACTGGATCTTTCCGATTCCATTGTAGTCTGTTTTTACTTTCAGGAGATATCCCTCCTTTTTCTCTATCACAGTACTGTTTTTCAGACCTTCCTGCACAGCCTTAGAATATGCCCTTACCAGTCCGCCTGTCCCAAGAAGTGTTCCTCCAAAATATCTCGTCACTACAACGGCTACATTACAAATTTTTTCTCCCAGCAGTACATCCAGCATAGGTCTCCCCGCTGTTCCGGACGGTTCCCCGTCATCACTGCACCGCTGCACCGTCTGTTTTTCTCCGATTACAAAAGCAGAACAATTATGCGTCGCATCCCAATATTTCTTTTTTACCGCACTGATAAACGCCAAAGCCTCCTCTTCACTTTCCACTCGTTCAACGGTAGCAATAAATCTCGATTTTTTCTCAATTATTTCTGCTTTTCCGCCACGGTACAGTATTTTTTGTCCGTTCATTTTTTTCATCCTTTTCTATTTATTTTTCTGATTGTTTTTATTATAGCCATCCTGTTTCCGGAAGACAACCTATATTTTTCTTCTTAAGAATCTTTAAAGTTTCCATTTATCCCCTTTCTTTCAAAATTCAGTTCTGCTATAATTTATTCGATACCATTTCAGACAAGTCGTCCGCATCATCAGAACTTTTGATTTTGCAAAAACGGCAATGTGCAGCATAATCTTATTTTACTTAAAGGAGAGTCTTATCTATGGATTATGGGAAAAACAGTGTTCTAAAGCAGCAGGAAGATCCAAAATCTCCAAAAATCAAACGAAAACTGCGTCTCTCTGTTGCAAAAATCGTTTTACTTTCTTTTATCGCTGTGCTTGTTCTTGGAATCTGTGCCGGATTCGGAGTGATTAACGGAATGATCAAAGATGCGCCTGACATTACGAATATCAGTCTAAGCCCCTCCGAATCTGCCACCTATATCTATGATCAGAACGGCAACCGGATTCAGAAACTATCAGAACCGTCTGCCAATCGAGAGCTTGTCACGCTGGATCAAATTCCTCTTGATCTGCAGCATGCAGTGGTCGCTATCGAAGATGAACGCTTTTATACTCACAATGGAATTGATATTCGTGGAATTATTCGTGCGTTCTTTGTAGGTGTGGCAAACGGAAGTTTCTCTGAAGGCGCCAGTACCATTACACAGCAGCTTCTGAAAAATCTTGTCTTTACTGACTGGACAAGTGAATCTTCTTTTATGGAAAAACTGGAACGAAAATTTCAGGAACAGTATCTCGCCTTAAAACTGGAAGAAAATCTGAGTAAAGATCAAATTTTAGAGAATTACCTCAATACCATCAACCTTGGTGCAGGGACATACGGCGTACAGGCGGCATCCCAGCGTTATTTTAACAAAGATGTTTCTGAGCTGACGCTCTCTGAATGTGCCGTCATTGCAGGAATTACTCAGAATCCTACTATGCTCAATCCTATTACTTATCCGGATAAAAATGCCGAACGCCGCCAGATTATTCTTGAGAAGATGGTAGAACAAGGCTACATTACAGAAGAACAGTATCAAGAAGCTCTCAGCGATAATGTCTATGAGCGCATCCAACAGGTAAATGAGGAAGTTTCAAATGAGGAGGATGATCCATACTCTTATTATGTTGATGCTCTGATCGAGCAAGTATTAGAAGTGCTACAGACAGAAAAAGGCTATACTTATCAGCAGGCCTATAATGCTCTTTATTCCAGCGGTTTAAAAATTTATTCTGCTCAGGACCCGGAAATTCAGCAGATTTGTGATGAAGAATTCGCAAATCTTGAAAACTTTCCATCCGGCACGCAGGTAGGACTTGACTATGCGCTTAGTATTTTAAAGTCAAACGGAGAAACCGTAAATTACAGCAAGGAAATGCTCTGTACGTATATTCAGGAACAACTCGGAGATCCTTCCTTTAATCTTCTTTTCGATACAGAAGAAGAGGCAAGGAATTGGATTGCCCAATATAAAGCTTCTATTTTAGAAGAAGGAGATCAAGAAATTGCAGAACGTATCAATATCACTCCGCAGCCGCAGGCTTCTTGCGTCGTTATCGATCAGGCAACGGGATATGTCAAAGCGATTGTCGGAGGACGCGGCACAAAAGAGGCAAGTTTGACCTTAAACCGTGCTACTTCTTCTACCAGACAGCCTGGTTCTACTTTTAAAATTCTGACTGCATATGCCCCTGCCATCGACCTGTACGGCAAAACACTTGCTACTGTATATAATAATGCTCCTTATATTAACCAAGACGGCAATCCGATTACAAACTGGGATGTCAATTCCTATACCGGACTGACTACGATTCGTTCTGCCATTACCAGTTCTGTCAACATTGTTGCTGTAGAATGTCTCAATGATATTACAGCTCAGGCAGGTTTTGACTTTGCCCAGCGTTTTGGAATTTCTACGCTGTGTTCTCATCTCGAAACTGATTACGGCGTATTCTCAGACATCAATGAATCTCTTGCACTGGGTGGTCTGACGGAAGGAGTCTACAATCTGGAGCTGACTGCAGCCTATGCCGCCATCGCTAATAAAGGCGAATACCTGGAGCCCAAATTTTTCACCAGAATTGAAGACCGCAACGGAAATGTTCTGATTGACAACACCTCATCCTCATCTTCTACTTCTGTCATCAAGGAATCTACCGCATTTCTTCTGACAAGCGCAATGCAGGATGTTATCAGTTCACCTGAAGGAACTGCAAATACCATCAATTTAAACGGTATGCCTGTTGCCGGAAAAACAGGGACAACTTCCGACTATAGGGATATCTGGTTTGTAGGTTATACTCCTTATTATACATGCGGAATCTGGGGTGGTTATGACAATAACAATTCCCTGCCCGATGTTTCCGGAGATATCTATCACAGTTACAGCAGAGTACTGTGGCAGTCTATTATGTCAAGAATTCATGAAAATCTGGAGATCAAACAGTTTGAAATACCGTCTGATATTGTAACTGCATCTGTCTGTAAAAAATCCGGAAAACTCGCAATTCCGGGAATCTGTGACCAGGATCCAAGAGGCTCTCAGATCTATACAGAATATTTTGCATCTGGAACAGAACCTACAGAATATTGTACTTCTCATGTTTCCGTCAATATCTGTACAGAAACAGGACTTCTTGCTTCTTCTACTTGTCCGTCCACAGCTAAAGTTTTCATGGTATTGCCTGAAGGCAGCTCTACAGAGACAGACGACGCTAATTATCTGGCTCCAACACAAACTTGTGCTGGAAATCACACACCACTTGGAAATCTGATTGGAAATCTTACAGATCCGCAAACAGAAGCTCAAAGTGAAACACAGTCTGAAACACAAGCAGAAACACAGAGCAATCCGGATCCAACCGTAACCGATCCGACTTATCCAGATCCGGGCTATACAAATCCAGGCTATACTGATCCGGGCTATACAAATCCAGGCTATACTGATCCGGGTTATACAAATCCAGGTTCTGTCGGTACGTCCAGATCTTCCGCTTCTGGAGACAGCACGGAAACTTCCGCAGAACAACAATCAGACAGTACAGATCCTCTCGGAACGCTTCTGCAAGATTTAAATGTAGAATAATCAAAAAAAGGTTATCTGAAAACGATTTTGAACCGACCTTCCAAAAGTCAGACTAAAACTCTATTTTTTGAAAGGTCGGTTCATTTTTCATATTAAGACAGTCTCTTTTCTAATTTTTAAAAATATACTCTTTCTTATTCGTCTACTCCTTGCATTGCATAATATCCTTCTTCACCTGTTCTGACTTTTACTGCATTTTCTACATGGTAAACAAAAATCTTACCGTCTCCGATGTGTCCTGTATACAATACTTTTTTTACCGTATCGATTACCTTTCTCGGAGGTATCTTTGCCACAACAATATCGATCTGAATTTTAGGGAGCAGCTGCATGGTATCAATCGGAACTCCCCGGTAGTATTCCATTCTTCCTTTCTGCATCCCGCATCCTAATACCTGAGTTACTGTCATACCAGTAATTCCAATCTGATTCAATGCTTCTTTCAGTGCTTCAAACTTCGACTGTTTTGTCAAAATTACAATTTTTGTCAATTTTGCACGGTCCATTTCTTGTCTGCGTTGTTCATCAATCATAACCGGCACTGCATGTTCCGGAGGAATGATTTCTGTATTTGAACTCGTTGTAATTTCTTGCTGTTCAAGATAAGAAGAAAAAGATGCGGCTGGAAAGAAATCGGCATATGCTGTCTGAAGTCCATGCTCGGCAGAATCAAGTCCCGCAATCTCCTCCTCAATCGGAACTCGAAGTCCAATCGTCTTTTTCAGCAGCCAAAATAAGATCGTCATTGTAACACCGACCCACATTCCAACCGCTAATACTCCGATACACTGAATCGCAAGCTGTCCCGTTTCTCCTGTCGTAAATAAACCGCCATCTCTTGCAAACAATCCGCAGGCAATTGATCCGAACATACCGCATACGCCATGTACGCCGATTGCTCCTACCGGATCATCAATTTTAAATTTCTTTTCTATCCATTCAATACTGATGACGACTAAAATTCCCGCAATTGATCCAGTAATCGCTGCCGCCCAGGGATCCATGGCAGAGCATCCTGCTGTGATTGCCACAAGCCCTGCAAGTGCTCCGTTCAGGGTCATAGAAACATCCGGCTTTCCGTATCGAATCCATGTAAAAATCATACTGACCGTTGCTGCTGCCGCTGCTGAAGTATTTGTCGTTAAAAACACATTCGAAACGTCTCTTGCCTGTGCAACAGTAGAAAGACCATAGCTGGATGATGGATTGAATCCAAACCACGCAAACCATAAAATAAAAATTCCCAACGCGCCAAGAGTAATATTTTGTCCTGGAATTCCTCTTGGTTTTCCATCTTTTCCATATTTTCCGATACGAGGACCTAACATCTTTGCTCCAATCAAAGCGGCAATTCCTCCTACCATATGTACCAAAGCCGATCCGGAATAATCAATAAATCCTGTTGCGCCGCCAATCGATAGAGTGGAAAGCCAGCCTCCTCCCCAAACCCAAGAAGCTGAAATCGGATAGACAATTGCACTGATCACAATTGAATAAACCAGATACGATTTAAACTGTGTTCTCTCTGCCATCGCTCCGGAGACGATCGTTGCCGCCGTTCCGCAAAACATCGTATTAAAAATGACGTGTGCCCAAAGCGGAAGATTTCCGGTATCATAACTTCCGTGAATAAAAAAATCAATTTTTCCGATTACTCCTCCCTGATCGATTCCATATAAAAGTCCATATCCGATCACTAAAAAGACAAGCGAACCGCAGGCAAAATCCATTAAGTTTTTCATAATAATATTTCCGGCATTTTTTGCTCTTGTAAATCCTGCTTCCAGCATTGCAAATCCTGCCTGCATAAAGAAAATCGATGCTGCTCCCAGCAAAACCCACATCGTATCCAGTTCTATTGAAAAGTCCATATCCTTCCCTCCTTATCTACAATCCTGTTACCGCAAAAACAATCGGTATCATTACAACAGACAACAATGTTGTCAAGGTTACTCCTCTGGATGCCAAAAGATCATTGCCTCCGTATTCCTGTGCCATCATCACGGTCAGAGATCCCACCGGTGTCGCGAGTACGACAAGCGTAACTCCCAAAATAATTTCATGTCTGCAAAACTGTTTCATTAAAAAAATTCCTGCAACAGGAAGGATAAAGAGACGAATCCCGGAAAAAATCAAAAGTTTGTAATCCAGAAATAATTCTTTTAATTTTATTTTAGCCAGAGAGCTTCCGATGATCATCATACTGATCGGAACTGTCATTTCGCCGATTGTAACAATCGTATCTGACAAAACCTGCGGAACCGTAATCTTTGATAAAAACAGAATTATCATCACAAGGCATGCAAGCACTCCATTATTAAAAAATGCTTTCAGCTTCATTTTTTCACCTTTATTTATCACAAAAACACCATACGTGTAGAGCAAAATATTAAATGGTATGAGAAAAATAGAAGCATACAGTAAAGCAGTGCTTCCATAGACGGAAAGAATCACCGGAAACCCCATATAGCCCATATTTGAAAATACGGTCATTGCTTGATACATTCCGTAGTCTTCTTTGTCTACTCTTAACAGTCTTGGAATTATCTCAGCAATCAGCAGCAATACTCCATAAACCAGAAGGGAAATTCCTACTGTCATTACCAATTCATCTCCTGTAACACTGCTTGTATCTCCATCCACTACAGCACTTAAAATAATTGCAGGATTTGCTATATTTACGATAATTCCAGAAAGTTTTTTATTGATCTCGTCTGTAAGCATTTGTTTTTTATAAGCGTAACATCCCACAAGCATGATCAAAAAAAGCACAAGCATATTTTGCAAAACTATCATATTTAATATGCCTCATGCCGGAAACAAGCTACCAAATGTCCGTCAGACACTTCTTCCATCTCAGGAATCGCCTCAGAACAAACTGGAACGGCATAAGGACAGCGATTATGAAAGACACATCCTGATGGTGGATTTAACGGAGAAGGAATATCTCCTGTCAGCTTGATTTTCTGTTTCTTTCTGTGCGGATTTACCTCGGGTACTGCTGAGAGCAGAGCTTGGGTATAAGGATGGAGGGGATTGGCGTAAAGTTCTTGTGTGGAGGATAGTTCTACAAGATGTCCCAGATACATCACTCCCACACGGTCTGAAATATACCTCACAACGCTCATATTATGTGAGATAAAAAGATACGTAATATTTCGCTCCTGTTTGATTTCGGAAAGCAGATTTAAAATCTGGGATTGGATAGAGACGTCCAATGCTGATACCGGCTCATCGCAGACGACAAGTTTCGGTTCCAGCATCAGTGCTCTGGCAATTCCGATTCTTTGTTTCTGTCCTCCGGAAAATTCGTGAGGGTAACGATAATACTGATCCTTTCTCATTCCCACCTTTAAAAACATTTCCATTGCCCGTTCCATCCGATCCTTCTTTGTCATTCCCGGTTTTTTGTGGATTTTCCATACTTCTTCCAAAATAGCTCCCACTGTCATTCTAGGATTTAAAGAGGAATAAGGATCCTGAAAAATCATCTGCATTTCCTTTGTCATTTCTCTTTTTTCTTTTCCTTTTAGATGTGTGATATCCTTGTCCCGATACGTAATCGTGCCAGAAGTTGTCTCCAAAAGTCCTATTGCGCATCTTCCTGTCGTGCTTTTCCCACATCCCGATTCTCCGACAAGACTAAGAGTTTCTCCTTGATATACTTGCAAAGATACATCGTCAATTGCTTTTACTGCACGGGGCTGCATACGAATCGTACTTTGAACCGGAAAATATTTCTTTATATTTTTTAAATTCAAAATTACTTGTCTTTCCATAAACTCAGCCCTCCCGCTTTTCTTGCTCTCTCGCTGCAAAAAAGCAGCGTACTTTTTGTGTCTCATTAATTTCTCTCAGTTTCGGATCCTGTTCTTTGCAGTGTTCCTTCGCATATTCACACCTGTTATAAAATCGGCATCCTTTTTGCACTTCACTCAAAGGCGGAACCGTTCCTTTTATCATATATAAAGCTTCTCCCTTTTTCGTCTCCATTGTCGGAATCGACTTAATCAGCCCGATTGTATAAGGATGAAGCGGTCGTTCAAAAATATCTTCTACGGTTCCTTCTTCTACAATATGACCTAAATACATAATAATCACTCTTTGGCATGTTTGCGCCACGACACCCAGATCATGCGTGATCAAAATAATTCCCATCTGCATTTTGTGATTCAGTTCCGTAATCAAGTCCATAATCTGTGCCTGAATGGTCACATCAAGCGCTGTGGTCGGTTCATCTGCAATTAAAAGTTTCGGATTACATGATAATGCCATTGCAATCATCGCTCTTTGTCTCATTCCTCCTGACATTTCATGCGGATATGCATGAACCCGTTCTTTTGGTGCTGGTATTCCAGTCAAAGCAAGCATATTTTCCGCTATTTTCCATGCCTCCTGCTTATTCATTTTTTTATGTCTGCGCACCATCTCTACAATCTGAGATCCTACTGTATACAGAGGATTGAGCGAACTGAGCGCATCCTGAAATACCATAGAAATTCCAAATCCTCTGATCTCTTCCATCTCTTTTTCGGATTTTTTCAAAAGATCTTCTCCTTCGAAAAAAATCTCTCCTTCATAGGAAGCAAGCTCCTTTTCATCATACAGACGCATAATCGATTGAGAGGTCACACTTTTTCCGCAGCCCGACTCTCCGACAATCCCCAAAATTTCTCCTTTTCTCACACAAAAGCTTACTCCATCGACTGCTTTAATTTTTCCGCGCAACGTCTGAAATGATGTCTTTAAATCTTTTACTTCCAGTAACATAGCATCTTTTTTCTCACTCATACCGGCTCCTCCTTTTCGATCGTTTAATTCGACATCGGATCTATGATATCGCGCAGTCCATCTCCAAAAAGATTCAAACCCAGCACGATAAGAACCGTAAACAAGCTGGGAAAAACTGTCATCCACGTTGCATTATAAATATAAGATTTTGCTTCATACAAAATATTTCCAAGACTTGGAGACGGTGCCGGAACTCCGGCTCCTAAAAAGCTTAGTGCTGCTTCTGTGATAATGGCAGAAGCAAAAATATACGTTGTCTGTACGATCACCGGTGATAAAATATTCGGTGCAATATGTCTGAATAAAATTCTTGACCATTTTGCTCCCTGTGACTGAATCGCTTCAATATATGTCATTTCTTTGATCGAAAGTGTAGAGGCTCTTGTCACACGGGCAATCGTTGGAATATAGACAATTGATAAGGCAAGAACCACATTTTGAATCGAAGCTCCCAATGCTGATACCAGCGCAATTGCCATTAAAATAGGAGGAATCGCTCCCATTGCTTCACAGATACGCATAATAATATTGTCCAGTACTTTTACGTATCCTGCCATTAATCCCAGCAGAATTCCTATCACAAAAGAGATTGCTGCGGTACACAGTCCTACAATCATAGAGATTCTTGTTCCATAAATCACTCTTGAAAAAATATCTCTTCCTAACTGATCTGTCCCAAAAAAGTGAAGAATACTCGGAGCAGACAGTCGGTTGACAACATCTACTTCATAGGGGTCATACGTTGCAATTACCGGAGCAAAAATAGCAATCAGTGCCATCACAACTGTAATCACAAAGCCAAGAACCACCAGCTTTTTGCTCAGGAAATTTTTCAGTACTAATTTTCTGTATTCCCAAAGCCCCTGTTTCATATTAGCTTTGTCTGATTTTTTTTTCATTCTGAACACCTGCCTTACTTTGATTTTGCCGTAATCCAGATTCTCGGATCTATGATTCCGTAAAAAATATCTATCACAAAATTAATCACAATGTAAATCAGACTGATCACCAGCACAATTCCCTGTATCATCGGATAATCTCTCCTTGAGACAGAATTTACAATCAGCTGTCCGATTCCCGGAATATTAAAAACAGTTTCTACGACTGCCGCACCGGAAAGAAGGGTTGCAAACGTCTGTCCGATCGTTGTCAGAATTGGAATCATAGCATGTTTCAGAGCATGTTTGTATAAAATCACTCTCTGCTTTAATCCCTTTGCTTTTGCTGTCTTTATGTAGTCATTGTTAATGACATCGATCATAGAGGCTCGTGTCATACGTGTCAGCATTGCTGCCTGCATCATAGCAAGTGAGATGACCGGCAGCACAATATAGCTTAAATGTGTGGCGAGATCACTCGATGCAATCGTTTTATATCCTGCTACCGGCAGCCATTGCAGTCTTACGCCGAATAAGATCACAAGCAGTAAACTCAGCAAGAAAGAAGGAATGGAAATTCCCAAAAGTGAAAATGCAATGACTGCCGAATCTTGCACTTTTCCTTTCTTTTTCGCGGCAAAAACACCGAGCGGAAGTGCAATCACGATCGTCAAAAGCTGTGCCCACACAGCAAGTGTCACGGTAGGACCCATAGAGCTTTGTATCTCGTCAATGACACTTCCGTTTCTGGAATAACTCGTTCCCAGATCCCCTTGCAGCGCGTTTCCTATCCAATCGATATACTGTTTGATCAGTGGATCATTCAAACCAAGAGTCTCTGCTAATGCGTCCACTTCTTCTTGTGAAGCGTCGGAACCAAGCATAATTCTCGCCGGATCTCCCGGTGTCAGATGAATAATGCTGAAAATAAGAATCGATAAAATCAAAAGCGTACAGACTGTAGAAAATATTCTTTTACATAAATAACGAATCATTTCTATTCCTGCCTTCCTGTCTAAAAACGGGGGTCCTTTTCGATAAGATCCATTTTTAGTTTGTTACTCTTGTTCCCCACAGTTTCATACCGTAGTAATTTTCAAACCCTTCCACTCTGTCCGATACGCCAGTAATCAGATCATATGTTCCCAAATGAAGAATAAAGACCTGTTCTGCACAGTATGGCATAACCGTATCGTACCAGAATTGTTTTGCATCTTCTAATGTGGCACATGCCTGCATTTCTTCGATATACGCTGTCAGCTGCGCATCATTTGTAAATCCGCTTGCATCTGTCTTCATCAGGTAGTTGATCGATGCTGGATTCGAAGAAGCCGGATAATTCATAGGGTATAAGTCAAAAGCGGTCTGATCGGAAATTTTTGTCAGCATCGTGCCCCAGTCATATACATCCAGCTGTACATTGACTCCAATTTCTTCCAGTTCCTGCTGCAAAATAAGAGTGACATTATACAGTTCCGGATAAGCCTGTGTCGTCATCATCACAATCGGTGTTCCGTCATACCCTACTTCTTCTAATAATTCTTTTGCTCTTTCTGTATCTTGATACTGTATCGAAGATACGTCTGCATACCATTGAGAGTCTTCATCAAAATAGCAAGCGTCTGCATAGTACGGTACATAGTCTGTCATTGTCGAATAAGATCCTACCAGCATGTCGTCTGCATTCATACAATAACTGACAATCTGTCTCCATCTTGGATCATTAAAAACAGATTCTTCAGATTTATTCATCGTAATCGTAATGCT
>CALWCS010000038.1 GCA_944376425.1 uncultured Lachnospiraceae bacterium
TCAAAAGTAATGATATTGGAGACACCCATGCGGACCAGTTCCTGAAGTCCAAGTGCACAGTCCAAAGATTCTCTGTCAGTACGTTTATGCTGGCGTCCTTCATAGAGAAACGGCATGACAACGTTGATACGTCTTGCCTTTCCGGTAGCAGCAGAAATAATTCTCTTTAAATCCTGAAAGTGATTGTCAGGGGACATATGGTTCGTGTAACCGCATACAGTGTAAGTAAGAGAATAGTTACATACATCTACAAGGATGAAAAGATCGGTTCCGCGGATGGAATCCCCGATTTCCCCCTTTCCTTCCCCGCTTCCAAAACGCGGGCATTTGCATGGCACCAGATAGGAATCAGCCATATAACCTTGAAAAGCTGCACTGGAATAATCATGGGAAGGATTCGTTTTGCGGTAATTGACGATATGATGATTGACAATATTCGCAAAATCACGGCATCCTTCCAGTGCGGCAATTTTTAAAGGACCTACAGGGATTGAAGATTCTAAAGGTTCAAAATTCGGCATATCAGCCCTCCTGAAATTATGTATTTAAAAATTTTATAAACTCAATCTAGTTATATCATTGTAAAATCACACAGTCAAGAAATTTGTCGAAAAAAGAATAAAAAAGAATTTCGTTCACGGAACACTTGACCTAAGTCCAGTTGCCGCTGCGGCTTCCTTTCTCAGACAGAATAAAATCTACAGTTGCAATTTAGAAAGGCATCAGGTATCATGAAATAAGAGAAAAGCAAGTAGATCATGGGAGGAAGTCATGAAGAAATATGAACATAAAATCAGCCGTGTGTTGCCGGAAAGCATAGCAGAGGAACTGGAAATAGAGTCCGGGGATACTCTCTTGGAAATTGACGGAAAGAAAGTAGAAGACATTTTTGATTATCGATATCTGGTGGAGAGTGAACAGCTTACGGTACTGATTCGAAAAAAAGATGGGGAAGAGTGGGAACTTGAGATTGAGAAGGAAGAAGATGAAGATCTGGGACTGGAATTTGAAAATGGCCTGATGGATGATTACCGTTCTTGCAAAAATCAATGTATGTTCTGCTTTATTGATCAGCTTCCCAAAGGTATGAGAAAGACACTTTATTTTAAAGACGATGACTCCAGACTGTCTTATCTTCAGGGCAATTATGTGACATTGACCAATATGGGTGACCGTGATATAGAAAAGATCATTCGTTACCGCATGGAGCCGATCAATATTTCATTTCATACAACAAATCCGCAACTGCGCTGTAAGATGCTGCACAATCGTTTTGCAGGGGATGCTCTAAAAAAAGCGGACAGGTTATACGAAGCAGGCATAGAAATGAACGGACAGATTGTACTGTGCAAAGATATCAACGATAAAGAAGAACTGGAACGCACAATCGCAGATCTTACCAAATATCTTCCGTATTTGAAAAGTGTTTCTGTCGTTCCGGTAGGTCTTAGCCGTTACCGGGACGGATTATATCCTCTGGAACCGTTTACGAAGCAAGATGCAAAGCAGGTTTTGCAGCAAATCCATCGATGGCAGAATCAGATGTATGAGAAATATGGAACGCATTTTATTCATGCAGGAGATGAATGGTATCTTCTTGCAGAGGAGGAACTGCCCCAAGAAGAACGATATGATGGATACGTACAGTTGGAAAACGGGGTTGGAATGGTCAGATGTCTTTTAGAGGAAGGAAAACGTGCCATTGCAAAAAAAAATGGGGATGATCGTTCTCATACAGTCTCGATTGCAACCGGAAAACTGGCAGTACCGTATCTGAGAAGAATTTGTGACTGGATCAAGGAAAAATATCCCAATATTGAAGTAATGATCTATCCGATTGAAAACAAATTTTTTGGAGAACAGATCACAGTGGCGGGGCTTTTGACGGGACGGGATTTAAAAGAGCAGCTAAAAGGGAAAAAACTAGGAGAAAGACTGCTTCTTTCCAGTAATATGTTTAAAAACGCAGAGACCGTTTTTTTAGATGATATCACAGCAGAGGAACTGGAAAAAGCTTTACAAACGAAAATAAATATTGTACAATCAAGCGGCTGGGATTTTGTAGAAGCAGTATTGCTGGAAGAAGAAAATCCCATTTTGCAAAACAGCAGAAAGGAGAAGCATTATGAGTAAACCGATTGTAGCCATTGTAGGGAGACCGAATGTGGGAAAGTCTACTCTTTTTAATGTTCTTGCAGGACAAAATATATCTATTGTAAAAGACATTCCAGGGGTAACAAGAGATCGTATTTATGCAGATGTGGAGTGGTTAAATCAGAGCTTTACTTTGATAGATACAGGAGGTATTGAGCCAGACAGTAAAGATGTCATTTTGTCTCAAATGCGTGAACAGGCACAGATTGCGATTGACACTGCAGATGTTATTGTATTTATTACAGATGTGAAACAAGGACTTGTAGATGCAGATGCCAAAGTTGCCGATATCCTGCGCCGTTCGAAAAAGCCAGTGGTGCTTGTCGTAAATAAGGTCGATAGCTTTGCAAAAATGATGCCGGATGTCTATGAGTTTTATAATTTGGGAATCGGTGATCCGATAGCAATCTCGGCTGCATCGCGGCTGGGAATCGGTGAGATGCTTGATGAGATGGTCCGTCATTTCCCAAAACAAGAAGAGCAAGAAGAGGAGGATGACCGTCCAAGAATTGCTATCGTAGGAAAACCAAATGTCGGAAAATCTTCTATTATTAATAAACTGACCGGAGAGAACCGCGTGATTGTATCCAATATTGCAGGGACGACGCGCGATGCGATTGATACCGAAGTAAAATGGGAAGGAAAAGAATATATTTTTATTGATACGGCAGGACTTCGAAGAAAAAGTAAAGTCAAAGAAGAATTGGAACGATACAGCATTATCCGTACCGTAACGGCAGTAGAGCGTGCAGATATGGTGCTTGTCGTGATTGACGCGGCAGAGGGAATCACAGAACAAGATGCAAAAATAGCCGGCATTGCACACGACAGAGGAAAAGGAATTTTAATTGTTGTCAATAAATGGGATGCGATTGAAAAGAATGATAAGACAATTTATCAGTATACAAATAAGATTCGGGAAACGTTATCGTTTTTATCGTATGCGGAAATTATCTTTGTATCGGCACAGACAGGACAGAGACTGCCTAAAATTTTTGAAATGATTGATATGATTATTCAAAATCAATCAATGCGGATTGCAACTGGGGTTTTAAATGAGATTATGGCAGAGGCAGTTGCCTTACAGCAGCCACCGTCTGATAAAGGAAAAAGACTGAAGCTTTACTATATTACACAGGTAGCGGTAAAACCGCCGACCTTTGTAGTGTTTGTCAATGATAAAGAACTGATGCACTTTTCCTATACTAGATATCTGGAAAATAAGATACGGGACACGTTTGGATTTCGCGGAACTTCTTTAAGATTCATTATCCGCGAACGGAAGGAGAAAGAATAAAAAAATGGCAGAACGGTTGATAAGTTTACTGATTGGCTATGTTTTCGGACTGTTTCAGACCAGCTATATTTATGGAAAAATGCATGGCATTGATATTCGTGAATATGGCAGCGGAAATGCAGGAAGCACGAATATGCTCCGAACACTTGGAAAGAAAGCAGGTCTGATTACCTTTTTAGGAGACTGCTGCAAATGTATCTTAAGTATTTTGATGGTACGTTTGATCTTTGGCGGAAGAAATCCGGAAATTTTGCCGCTTTTAACTTTTTATGCGGCAGCAGGTACAATTTTAGGACACAATTATCCTTTCTATCTAGGCTTTCGGGGAGGAAAAGGGATTGCGGCAACAGCAGGATTGGTACTGTCTTTTAACTGGATCATGGCAATTTTGGGAATCATTACTTTTTTTACTGTCTATTTGATCACTCATTATGTTTCGCTTGCGTCGCTGTGTGTCTATGCCGGAATTATGATTGAACTTGTCGTACTAGGACAGATGGGATTTTTTCACATGACTCAGCCGGAACTGTGGGAATTATATGCAATAGGAGCATTTTTGACATTTCTTGCCTTTTATAAACACCGTGCCAATATAAAGAGGCTGCTGAACAAAACAGAAAATAAGACGTATGTATTAAAAAAGAAATAGAATGGGGAGATCGATATGGCAGAGGTAGGGATTATTGGAGCTGGAAGCTGGGGAACAGCACTTGCGATTTTACTTCAAAAAAACGGACATCAGGTAACGCTGCTGTCACCTACGAAAAACGAGGAGGAAATTGAAGAAATTCGTAAAAGACGAATTACAAAACTTTCGGATGTATTGATTCCGGAACCAATATTCATTACAAATCAATTTCAGACTGCGGTAAAGGAAAAAGATACCGTAGTACTTGCAGCACCTTCGCCATATACACGTTCTATGCTTCAAAAGATGAAACCTTTTGTAAAAGAAAAACAAAAAATTGTGACAGCGGCAAAAGGAATGGAAGCCGGCACCTTATTAAATCAGACAGAGATTATTGAACAGGAAATACCATGGGCAGACGCATCCGTGCTTTCCGGACCAAGTCATGCAGAGGAAGTCAGCAAAGGACTTCCGACAACGTGCGTAGTCGGAGCAAATACAAAAGAGACTGCGGAATATCTCCAGAATCTTTTTATGAGTCCTGTATTTCGGGTTTATACAAGTCCCGATATGAGAGGAATAGAACTGAGTGGTTCGATGAAAAATGTGATTGCGCTCGCAGCAGGCACAGCGGACGGACTAGGGTGCGGAGATAATATAAAAGCAGCACTGATTACGCGCGGAATTGCAGAGATTGCAAGATTAGGACAGGCGATGGGATGCCGGATGGAAACCTTTTGGGGATTAAGCGGTATTGGAGATCTGATTGTGACTTGTGCGAGCAGACACAGCCGAAACAGAAAGGCTGGATATCTGATTGGAAAAGGTTATACAGTGGAAGAGGCAATGAAAGAGGTCAATATGGTAGTAGAGGGAGTTTACTCTGCAAAGGCAGGCAGAGAGCTTTCAGAGAAATATCAGGTTGAGACACCGATTATTGAACAGGTAAATCAGGTTCTATTTGAAAAAAAAGCTCCCAAAGACGCATTGTCAGAATTAATGCTGCGTGACAAAAAAATGGAATATGACAGACTGTTGTGGAACGAATAAAATCAAAAGAAAAAGGTCTTAAAAACGTTATTGTTTTTAAGGCTTTTTCCTTTTAAGAATTACTAAAAAAGACTTAAAAAGAATTGACAAAAGAGTAAATGTGAACTATAGTAATAATTACAAATATGGCTTTAATAGAACAAAGCGTCGAAGCGTTGAATGAAAAAAGTAAAGGAGAATGAGTTTATGAAAAAGACAATTTCAATCTTAGCTGCAATGGGACTTTGTGCATCAGCAATGCTGGGCAGCGTAATGACAGCGAATGCAGAGGAAGAGCAAGTATATAGAATCGGAATTTGTCAGTTGGCAGAACATGTTGCACTGGATCAGGCATATGAGGGATTTGTGGATGGACTTGCGGAAGCAGGCTATGTAGACGGTGAAAATATTGTGATTGATTACCAGAATGCACAGGGAGATCAATCAAATTGTCCGACGATTGCGACAAAATTAGTCAATGATCAGTGTGATCTGATTCTTGCGATTGCAACACCGGCTGCTCAGGCCTGTGCCAATGCGACAGAGGAGATTCCAATTTTAGTGACGGCGGTTACCGATCCGGCAGAATCGGGGTTGGTTGCAGACAATCAAGCACCCGGTGCGAATATCAGCGGAACATCTGATCTGACCCCGGTAAGAGAACAGCTGGAATTGATGATGCAGTTACTGCCGGATACAGAAAGCATTGCTATTTTATATTGTTCCAGTGAGATGAATTCACAGATCCAGGCAGAACTTGCAATGGAGGCAGCCGAGGAGCTGGGCATTGAGACGATGGAAGCAACGGTTTCTAGTTCGAATGAGATCCAGCAGGTAGTACAAAATCTGATCGGAAAAGTAGATGCGATTTATGCGCCGACGGACAATATGATTGCTGCAGGAATGCAGACAGTATCCTTAGTAGCAAATCCGGCCGGACTTCCGATTATCTGCGGGGAAGAAGGAATGGTGGAAAACGGCGGTCTTGCAACGAACGGAATTAATTATTATAATCTTGGAAAACAAACGGCAGCTATGGCGGTACAGATTTTGACAGGAGAAGCCGATACTGCGACAATGCCGATTGAATATCTGGAAGATGTAGATACTGTAATCAATGCGGCTACTGTAGAAGAGCTGGGAATTGAAGTACCGGAAGAATTACAGCAGTATGTAGTAGACTTTGAAGCAGAAGCAGCAGCGGAATAAGAAGAAAAAGATCAGGGGGATCGAAAAACGAATCCCCCCTCTTTTTCTCCAAAAAGTAAAGGCGGGAGAAAATATGAATATATTGATGGCAATTTTTGGCGCCGTCTCTCAAGGATTACTTTGGGGGATTATGGCGCTTGGCGTTTATATTACTTTTAAAATACTTGATTTTGCAGATATGACATGTGATGGAAGTTTCGCATTAGGAGGATGTGTCAGTGCGGTGTTCGTAGTGTCGTTTCACTGGAATCCGTATTTGAGTCTGATTGCAGCATTAGTAGCAGGAGGAATTGCGGGAGGCGTGACAGGGCTGCTGCATACAAAATTAAAAATTCCGGCAATTCTTTCCGGTATTTTAACGATGATTTCTCTTTACTCTATTAATCTGAGAATTATGGGTCAGGCAAATACTCCGATTAATACGAGAATGGAAGGAATTGATACCATTGTAACCATGATTACCGATAGACTTCCGGATGAGATCAGTAAAAGCAGCAATACGAATACGTTCGTTACCATGATCATCGGAGCTGTTTTTGTCATAATCTGTATTGCAGTTCTGTATTGGTTTTTTGGAACAGAAAAAGGAAGTGCGCTGCGCGCGACAGGAAATAACGAAGCAATGGTTCGGGCTTTAGGAGTAAATACAAACCGGATGAAAGTACTGGGGCTTGTCATCGGAAATGCTCTGGTAGGACTTTCCGGCGGGCTTGTCGTACAAAGTCAGAAAGTGGCGGATGTCGGCATGGGGCAGGGAACGATTGTGATAGGACTTGCCTCAATTGTCATTGGAGAAGTATTTTTAGGAAGAAAATTGAATTTTGCGGCAAAATTAGGTTTTACGATTTTGGGATCCGTCATTTATCGTATTATTGTGGCTGTTGTACTTCAGCTTGGACTAGAATCGAGCGACTTAAAAATGCTGACGGCAATCATTGTAGCACTTGCGCTTTCCGTACCGGTTTTGTCGAAGAAACATGTAGACTAGGGGGTAGAAAGATGCTGAATATTACAGAGGTATATAAAACGTTTAATACAGGAACGATTAATGAAAAAAAAGCATTAAGAGGAGTCAGCCTTCATGTCCATCCTCAGGATTTTATTACGATTATCGGCGGAAATGGAGCTGGCAAGTCAACCGTACTTAATATGATAGCAGGCGTTTATGCAATTGACTCCGGAAGCATTGTGCTGGACGGAAAAGATATTTCAAGACAGCCTGAATATAAGAGAGCGGAATTTTTAGGACGCGTTTTTCAAGATCCGATGATGGGGACAGCAGCAGATATGGAGATACAGGAAAATCTGGCTCTGGCTTTTCGAAGAGGAAAAAAAAGAGGATTGAGCTGGGGGATTACGAAAGAAGAAAAAGAACTGTATTATGACGCTTTAAAAAAACTGGATCTTGGTCTGGAAGAACGAATGACATCGAAGGTAGGACTTCTTTCAGGAGGACAAAGACAGGCGCTGACATTGCTGATGGCTTCTCTAAAGAAACCAAAAGTTTTGCTTCTTGATGAGCATACAGCAGCATTAGATCCGAAAACGGCAAAAAAAGTGCTGGATTTAACAGAGAACATTATTACGGAACATCAGCTGACAGCATTGATGGTAACGCATAATATGAAAGATGCGATTCGACTGGGGAATCGACTGATTATGATGCATGAAGGAAAGATTATCTATGATGTTTCAGGAGAAGAAAAACAAAACCTTCAGGTGTCGGATCTATTGCAAAAATTTGAAGAAGTAAGCGGCGGAGAGTTTGCAAATGACCGCATGATACTTGCATAAAGAAAAGATAGAATAAAAAAATGAAGATTGCATATTTCATCGCTTTCAGATATGATAAAGATGAAATATGCAGTTTTTTTTTGAAATTTAGAAATAAAAAACGAAAATAATTTTAAATATTATCATATATCTGAAAAATAAAATGAGGAGAGGATAAAATGAAAAAAAGCTATCGAAAAAAAATTTTTCGAAAGAAACGATCATCAAAGAAAGAAAAAATATTGCCGGAGCTGATAGCGGAATTATTGGAGACAGGAGTAGAGATTATGTTGGAGTTTATCGTTGAGCTGTTGAATTAAGGCAGAAAAATGGAACATTGAATAGGAAAAGTTTTACTTATTTTGGATAAAAAAGGCAGGAAACAGAATAAAAGGGAGAGAAAAATATATGATATACAGGAAAAAAAGAAGATTTTGGGAAAAATCAAGAATATATAAATTCGTCTAAATTATTGAAAAAAATACAATAATTTCATGCGAAGGTTGTTGAGAATCTCTATATTCTGTGATATAATGACACTGTATGTAGAAGCAGGCAGGCTGACCTGACAAAAATTTAACATATAAATTTGGAAGGAAAGGAGTGATAATGACATGCATCTGATCAAAGATGAGAACGGCAATCTTTGCCCGCATTCTCATGAGCATACGCATGAACATCATGGACACGATCATACTGAGGATTATGAGAATTCAAACTGTGGTCAATGCGGAGGATGTTCCGCCAAAGAAGAAGACGGAGAAAACAAAGAGATTATCGCACTGCTGACATATATGCTGCAGCACAATGAACATCATGCTGCAGAACTGGACCAAATGGCACAGAGACTGAAAAAAGCTGGCATGGATACGGCGGCAGAACAGATTGCCAAAGGAGTTTCTGAATTTCAAAAGGGAAATCTGTATCTGAGTGTAGCTCTTTCTATGGTAAAAGAAAACCAATAGGAGGTGATTTTATGTGTCTTGCGACAGTATATAAAAAAAGTGATGACAGTGTGATTTTTAAGAATGTAAGCCGCATTGATGTAGAGGGGGACACTTTAATTCTCTCTGACATTATGGGGGAGACACGGACTGTCAAGGGAAGCATTCTTATGGTAGATCTCGCTAACAGTATTGTAAAAGTAAACTGCGAGGAATAATCACACGAAAAAGATCTAATAGGCGCAAAGCCTCTTAAGATAAGAAAACACATAATACAATGGAGGTAAGTAACAATGAAACTGAGTGAGATTATGAAGCAGAGAACAGCCTTGTCATTTGAGGTGTTCCCGCCAAAGACAGATGCAGGCATGGAGAAACTGCCGGGATGCTTAGACCATCTGTATGAATTTGATCCGGATTATATTTCCTGTACGTATGGAGCAGGCGGAACAAATGTAGGAAAAAATATGGATGTTTGCAAGTTGATCTTAAACGCTGACAATAAGACAGTTCCTGTTACACATTTTACTTGTGTAGGAAATACAAAAGAAGGCGTAAAAGAACAGCTGCAGAATTATCTGGATAACGGCATCAATCATATATTAGCACTGCGCGGCGACCTTCCTTACGGATGGACAGGAACAAATGGAGATTTTGCTTATGCAACAGATCTGGTAGCATTTATCAGAAAAGAGTTCGGCGATAAATTCGAAATTGCAGTTGCTGGTTCACCGGAAGGACATATCACATGCGGAACTCTGGAAGCTGATATCGCACATCTGAAACAGAAACAGGATTTGGGCGCAGATTATATTATGACACAGCTGACCTATGATATGGAACAGTTTAAATACTGGCTGGATGCTATCCGCAAAGCTGGCATTACAATGCCGGTTGACGTAGGAGTTATGCCAGTTGTCAATAAAGACTCTGTTATTAATATGTGTCTGTCACGTAATGCCTGTGTAATTCCGCGTAAACTTGCGGAGGTTATTTCTCATCACTGGTTTGATAAAGATCCAGATGGAAATGAGCTGCCGACTGTAAAAGAAGCATTCCGCCAGGAAGGAATCGAATACACCGTAAATCAGCTGCATGAATACATGGCTCTTGGTGTAAACGGCATCCATCTGTATGCAATGAACACATGGAAAAACGTAACAGAAATTCTGAATAAATCAGGAATCGTTACAAGAATCTGATTTAGAAGTCTGTAAACGCAAAAAAATATTTTCGACATCAGCAAAAGGCTGAGTGCGATCAGGCAATATGGCAGGTTCATCGATCTGCCATATAGGTATCTTTATGGAAAAAGATACGTCTGCGAGAGAGCAGAAGATTGCGAATCCATATCCGTCTGTTTGGCTGGATAATAAAACAAAGATAGAGGTAAGGAGGCGCCGATATGGCATATACAATTGCAGTGGCAGGAAAAGGAGGAGTTGGAAAAACAACTCTTTGCGGTTTATTGATCCAGTATTTGGGTGAAATGAAAAAAACACCGATTCTTGCTGTAGACGCAGATGCAAACTCAAATTTAAATGAAGTTCTTGGAGTAGAAGTAGATATGACGCTTGGTGACATGCGGGAAGAAGTAAACCGTGCGGAGAACAGCAAAAATAATCCGATTCCGGCAGGAATGTCTAAGGCAGACTATATGGAGTTTATGTTTAACCGATGCCTGGTAGAAGACGATGATTTTGATCTGCTGGTAATGGGAAGAACCCAGGGAAAAGGATGTTACTGTTTCGTAAACGGACTGCTGCAGGCACAGATTCAGAAATTAACACCAAATTATAAATACGTGGTGGTGGATAATGAAGCTGGGATGGAACACATAAGCCGGGGCATTTTGCCGAAAGTAGATGCAGTGATTTTAGTCAGTGACTGCTCAAGACGCGGTGTTCAAGCGGTAGGAAGAATTGCGGAATTGGTAAAAGAATGCGAATTGAATCCGAAAAAAATGGGATTGATTGTCAATCGTGCTCCACAGGGAAAACTAAATGCCGGAACCCAGGAAGAGATCGAAAAACAGGGACTGCATTTATTGGGAGTGGTTCCTCATGATGAGAGCGTCTATGAATATGACTGTGAAGGAAAGCCTACGGTTTTGCTTCCAGATGATTCACCGATTCGCAAAGCACTGCGAGAAATCGTAGACAGGCTTGAAATATAGAAAAAACCTTTTGAAAAAAGGGACTTATAAAGCACTTTCATATCCCAGCGAGGAGGATATGTGATATTTTCACCTTCAGGTGAAAAAATTAAGGAGGTTTATAATGGGAGACTTTAAATTAACAACCGTTGAAGAAATGGAAGCGGCTACAGCCAGATTGCTTGAGACAGGCGCAAAGGTTGGAGCGGACTCTTGGCAGCTTCGCGTAAAAAATCAGACGCCGCACTGTAAATTTGGTGAACAGGGTATCTGCTGCCGAATCTGTTCTATGGGACCGTGCCGTATTACTCCAAAGGCTCCAAGAGGTATCTGCGGATGTGACAGACACGGCATTGTAGGAAGAAATTATCTGAAGTTTACAGCAGGCGGAGCAGCTACCCATTCCGATCATGGACGTGAGATCTGCCATACACTGCATGCATCGTCAGCGGATGGATGCTATAAAGTAAAGGATCCTGAAAAATTACTTCGGATTGCTCATGAATGGGGCGTGGAAACAGAAGGAAAAGATATCTATGATCTGGCTCATGAGATGGCCGAAATCGGTTTGATGGAATATGGAAAACCATTTGGTTTCCAGAAATTCTTAAGTCGTATGCCGGAACATACAAGAGAACTGTTGATTAAAAATGAAATTGCTCCAAGAGCAATTGACCGAGAAGTGGCAAGCTCTCTGCATATGACTCATATGGGATGTTCTTCAAAGCCGGAGGCACTTGTAAAACAGTCTCTGCGTTGCGGTATGTGTGATGGATGGGGCGGTTCTATGATGAGAACAGAATTCTCAGATGTCTTATTCGGAACACCAAAGCCAATCGACACAGAAGCAAATTTAGGTGTTATGAATGCTGAGAATGTCAACATTGTAGTTCATGGACATGATCCGTCTTTGTCAGAAATGGTCTGCGAATATGCAGATGATCCGGAGATGATCGCCTATGCAAAAGAGATGGGAGCAAAAGGAATTACGGTATCTGGTGTTTGCTGTACTTCAAACGAAGTGGCAATGCGCCGCGGAATTCCGATGGCCGGCAATTTCTTGCAGCAGGAAAACGTGGTTCTGACAGGTGCCTGTGAGGCAATCGTTGTAGATGTTCAGTGTATTTTCCCGGCACTTGGACCTTTGAGCAAATGCTTCCATACAAAATTCATTACGACTTCTCCGATTGCACAGATGCCGGATTCTGAATTTATCCGTTTTGATGCAGAGACAGCAGGAGAAAAAGCAAAACAGATTGTGAAACTGGCAATCGAGAACTTTAAAAACAGAAAGCCAGAACTTGTTTATATTCCAGATATGAAACAAAAAGCAACGGTTGGATATTCTGTAGAGGCAATTGTAAAAGTATTAGACGGTGTTACAAACAGCCAGGTTGACGAGACAGGAACCACAAAACCATTGATCGAGTGTATTACATCCGGTGTTATCCGCGGTGCTGTGGCAATGGTTGGATGTAACAATCCTAAGATCCGTCCGGATTATGCTCATATTGAACTGATGAAGAAACTGATTGAAAACGACATTATTGTTGTTGCTTCCGGATGTTCTGCGCAGGCAGCTGCAAAAGCAGGATTGATGGACAAGAGAGCAAAAGATCTCTGCGGTGCAGGACTGAAGAGAGTTTGTGAACTTGCTGATATTCCTCCGGTACTTCATATGGGATCTTGCGTAGATATCAGCCGTATGATGGTTCTGGTTGCAGAACTGGCAAAAGATTCTGGATTAAATATTTCTCAGCTTC
>CALWCS010000039.1 GCA_944376425.1 uncultured Lachnospiraceae bacterium
GGAGCATGAAACATGAAAAGAGAAAAGCAAATTTTGCATGTTGGAATCGATGTAGGTTCAACGACTACAAAGATCGTTGCAATAGACGAAGATACACGAGAGGTTTTATACTCAGATTACGGACGACATCAGGCAAATCAAGTCAAAAGCGTGGCAAACGCTCTGTGGAAACTGCAAGGATATTTGCCGGACGCAGTCATCTATCTGGCCTTGACTGGATCAGGAGCAAAAAAATTAGCAGATTTTCTAGGGGTTTCGTATATACAGGAGGTTGTGGCAAATTCTATCGCCTTACGTAAAAAGTATGCAAAGGTTGGGACAGCGATTGAGCTGGGCGGACAAGATGCGAAAATTATCTTTTTTGGAAAAAATAAAGCGACAAATGAATTGGAAACAAAAGATATGAGAATGAATGGAAGCTGTGCAGGGGGGACAGGGGCTTTCATTGATGAAATATCATCTGTTCTTAACATTCCGATTGAAAAATTTGACGAGATGGCCAGCAAAGGAACATGCGTCTATGACGTATCGGGACGGTGCGGGGTATACGCTAAGACAGATATTCAGCCGCTATTGAATCAGGGAGTATCAAAAGAAGACTTGGCACTGTCAGCATTTCATGCAATTGCCAAACAGACGATCGGAGGACTTGCTCAGGGACTCGAAATAAAAAGTCCGGTAGTCTTTGAAGGGGGTCCTCTGACATTTAATCCGACACTGGTTCAGGTGTTTGCACAGCGTCTGGGACTGAAAGAGCAGGAGATTCTTATTCCGGAAAGACCGGAATTGATGATGGCTTTGGGCGCTGCGCTTTCTATCTCTGTTTTAGAACAAGGTCAACAGACGCCAGGGAAACCGCAACGGCTGGCAGGAATGCTTCAAAATATAAATTTTAATGAGAAAGAAGAAAAGCAGAGCAAACCTTTTTTTGATTCTGCAGAAGAAAAGGAAGGGTTTGATATCCTGCATGCTCTGCCTAAATGGAAGCCGATTTTGCCTCAGAGAGGACAGAAAATAAAAGCTTATCTGGGAATTGACTCAGGCAGTACAACTACAAAGTTTGTATTAATGAATGAGAAAGAAGAGATTTTAGATTCTTTTTATGCCCATAATGAAGGGGACCCTCTTTCGGTGGCAAAAAAGGCACTTTTAGAAATGAGAGACCGATACAGAAGTGCCGGCGCTGAATTGGAGATTCTAGGCGTTGGGACAACTGGATACGGAGAACAACTCTTTGCAAAAGCGTTTATGGCAGAATGCCATGTAGTAGAAACAGTGGCTCATGCACGTGCTACTGCACGATATATTCCCGATACGTCCTTTATTTTGGACATCGGCGGTCAGGACATGAAGGCGATTTGGCTGAAAGATGGAATTATCACAAATATTGTAGTTAACGAGGCATGTTCTTCAGGATGCGGTTCCTTTTTGGAGAACTTTGCCTCCTCTTTGCATATTCCGGTGGAAAAGATAGCAGAATCGGCTTTTTCTTCTCAGCATCCTGCAAATATGGGAAGCCGGTGTACTGTGTTTATGAACAGCGGCATTGTAACAGAACAGCGCAATGGAAAACTGCCGGAAGATATCATGGCAGGTTTATGCCGTTCGATTATTGAAAATGTCTTTACAAAAGTAATTCGTATTTCTAATATTAACAGCTTAGGCGAGACGATTGTGGTCCAGGGAGGTACGTTTAAAAATGATGCCGTGTTGCGTGCCTTAGAGGAATATCTGGGCAAAAAGGTGATTCGTGCCCCTTATCCTGGAATTATGGGAGCGATTGGAGCGGCACTGATTGTAAAAGAGCGGATGAAAAACAGTCCAAGAACATTTATCGGTTTGGATGCTCTTGAAAATTTTACATATGTTCAGCATTCGAATTCTCCTTGCCCTTTCTGCGCAAACCATTGCAAACGTACGGTTATCGAATTTTCAAACGGGAATTCCTGGGTGACAAATAACCGGTGTGAACGCGGAGAAATTTTGGGACAGCCGCAGGATGAAAAAGTAAAATTAGAACTGCAAAGAAAAGAAAAGAAAAAGGTTCCTGCGAATCTGTTCCAATTAAGAGAAAAATTATTATTTCAGAAATATCCATGCCCTGAACCGATATCCAGAAGAGAGATTACGATTGGCATACCCAGAGTACTGTTTTTCTGGGATACAATGCCTTTTTGGAATACATTTTTCCAGGCATTAGGGTTTGAGGTAAAACTTTCACATCCAAGCACAAGGAAAATGTACGAAAGCGGTCTTAGCGCAGTAACTTCTGATACCGTATGTTTTCCGGCAAAGCTGGTACACGGACACATCAGAGATTTGGCAAAACAGAAAGTAGATCGAATTTTTATGCCGTCTATGAATATTGTTTGGTCAGAAAATACAGAGCAGACAAGTGAATCGATGTGTGCAGTTGTAAAGGGATATCCTTTTGTCATTAAGAATTCGGATCATCCAAAGAGACAGTGGAACATTCCGCTGGATACGCCTTTATTTTTCTGGAATACGTTAAAAGATCAGACAGAACAGCTGACAGAATATATGAAAAAGACGTTTGGAATCTCTGCTGAGGAGACACAAGCAGCAGTGAAAGCAGGAAATGAGGCACAGAAGTCTTTTGTGAAAGAGATGCAAAAAGCTGGTGAAAAAGTACTCGAGGATGTGAAAAAAAATGGAACGTATGCCGTCGTTTTGGCAGCACGCCCTTATCAGACAGATTCTCTTGTCAATCATGATCTGCCGTCTTTGTTTACCAGTTTAGGCATACCGGTTTTGACTGTAGATTCACTGCCGCAGATCAATCATATAGATTTAAAGAAAAGTACACTTGATATTGTCAACAATTATCATGCAAGAATGCTCTCTTCCGCAATTTTGGCTGCCCAAGATTCCCATTTGGAATATGTACAGATTGTCAGCTTTGGATGCGGACATGACGCTTATCTATCAGATGAAATTACAAGAATTATGAAAAAGATATCCGGAAAAATTCCACTGATACTGAAATTAGATGAAAGCGATGTGCAAGGACCTCTGCGCATACGTGTCCGGTCTTTTGCAGAGACGCTGTCGATGCGCCGTGCCTATAAAGGAGAGTATCAGATAAAAGAATTAGAAGAGCCGTATCCTGTGAAATTTTCAAAACAAGACAGAAAGGAAAAAGTCGTACTGGTTCCAAATACTTCGCATGCTTTTTGCAGAGTGATGTCGGCAGCCATGAAAAAACAGGGGCTGCGGACAGAACCGCTGGAACTTGGCAGAGAAACAGCAATCCGTCTGGGAAAACAGTATGTGCATAACGATATCTGTTTTCCGGCACAGATGGTGATCGGGGAAGCTCTTGCAGCTTTAAAAAGCGGAAAATATGATGTAGATCATGTGGCAATTGCCATGGCAAAATATGTCGGTGACTGCCGGTTGACACATTATGGGGCTCTGCTGCGTAAAGCATTAGACGATGCCGGATTTTCACAAGTTCCGATTTTGACAAATGATGATAAGGACAGCCATCAGATGCATCCCGGATATAAAATGAATTTGGGAACCTCGATGCGAATTGCCTTTGCAATGCCGATGATTGATGTATTAGAAGAACTTTTGCGAAAAATTCGACCGTATGAGACAATCCCGGGAAGTACCGACGAGGCATTTGAGCAGGCAATGGATTTACTGATTGAGGGATTGGAGAAAGATGGAATTCGAGGTGCAAAAGCAGGATTTCGGCAGGCTATTTCTATCATGAAAAATATTTCCTACGACCGTTCCGCAAAGAAACCTCAAGTTTTGATTGTAGGAGAATATCTGCTGAACTTTCATCCCGGCGCAAACCATGATATAGAAAAATATCTGGAAAAGAATGGATTCGAAATTATTGAGGCAAGAATGACCGATGTAATACGTAAAATTTATTTTAATAAAAAATCGATGATTGAGGAATATCATATCCATAAGCCGGTTTTGGAAAAAACGTGGTATACTGCCGCAAACTGGATCTTTGAAAGAGCTCATGATCTTACAGATTCGATTGCCTTGGATCACCCATTGTATCAGCCCGTATGCCGGTTGCCTGAACTGGCAAAAGTCAGTGAATCTGTTCTGCCGCATACATTTGATGCAGGAGAAGGAGTGCTGATTCCGGCGGAAATTCTGCATCATGCCGCAAACGGATGCCGTGCCTTCGTTATTTTACAGCCTTTTGGGTGTCTGCCAAACCATGTGGTAGGAAGGGGGATTGTAAAAAAGCTAAAAGAACTTTATCCGGATGCTCAAATTTTATCGCTGGATTATGATCCGGATGTCAGTTTTGCCAACATCGAAAACAGACTTCAGATGTTAGTGATGAATATTAAGAATAAAGAAAAAACGAGTCAGACAGAAAAATCAGATTCTGCAAGAAAAAATAAAATTACGGCATAATCTTGAAACCGTAAGAAGAGAAGCAGCTATAAAAATATTGAAATAAGACAGAGCAGATAATGTATAGAAAAAAACATGGAACATGATAAACGATAAGTATTAGACATCAAGAAAAAACGTGGTTATAATATAGAACAAAGAAAATCATGTTCCAAAATAAATCAAATAAAACAGTATTTGATGAAAAGAGGAGGAAAAGATGATGAGTAAAACGTTAATTGCATATTTTTCAGCAAGCGGTACGACGGCAAAGGCGGCAAAGAAACTGTCAGAGGCGATAGGAGCTGATCTGTATGAAATTAGACCTGCCGTACCTTACACAGAAGAGGATTTAAACTGGATGGATAAGAAATCACGCAGCTCTATTGAGATGAATGACCGTTCTTTCCGACCAGAGCTTGCAGACCACGATGCGGACATTGCAGCTTATGATAAGATTTTTCTGGGATTTCCGATCTGGTGGTATGTAGCGCCTACGATTATTAATTCTTTTCTTGAGAGCTACGATTTTTCAGGAAAGACGATTATTTTGTTTGCTACTTCCGGAGGAAGCAGATTTGGAAAAACTGCTTCAGAGTTAATGAAAAGCTGTCCCGGCGCAGTCGTGAAAGAAGGAAAAATGTTAAACGGAAATTTTTCTGCGGAATCTTTAAAAGAATGGGCAGAGAGTATGTAAGATTTAGAACATAAACAGTTGTGTAGGAGAAGAAAAAGGTGAAGATTGTAGTACTGGAAGGAAGTCCAAATAAGAAAGGATCCTCAAATTTATTGGCAGAAAATTTTATTCAGGGAGCTGAGGAAGCCGGACACAAAGTACAGATTGTGGATGCCGCTCATGCAGATATCCATCCATGTACCGGATGTGTTCATTGCGGATATGAAGGTCCCTGTGTACAGAAAGACGATATAGACGAAATCAGACAAAAGATTTTAGAAGCCGATATGCTCGTATTTGTGACGCCATTATATTATTATGGAATGTCAGCACAGCTAAAAACACTGATTGACCGTTTTTGTGCATTTAACAGCAGCATTCAAAGAAAACGAATGAAATCAGCATTGCTCAGTGCAGCTTGGAACAGCGACGGATGGACTTTTGAAGCGTTGGAATTACATTATAAAACATTAGTTCGGTACTTGAACTTAAAAGATATGGGAATGGTTCTTGGGACAGGATGCGGTACTCCTTCCATGACGCAGCATTCAAAATTCCCAAAGCTTGCATATGAGCTGGGAAGAAAAATAAAGGAATGAAGTAAGTCAAAGTAAAATCCTTTAAAATGAAAAACAGGGGAAACAAAAATTTTTTGTTTCCTCTGTTTTTGTCGTACTATCAAGAATCGTACAATGAATATGGGAAATTCAACAGAATTTGGTATGACTGTGACCGTATCAGTTTTCCGATCTATTTTGCCCGTATCGGTGCCGGTGTCGTTGTCTTTGATTTTCGGATCCTTCTGTGGTGTCAGTCGCATCACTTGGAGATGATTCATCCGTTTTGGAATATTTTTCAATGAAAGCTTTTATTTCTTTCATAGACAGATCTTTTACCTCATCTGCGGTGAAAGAAGGTTCTAATTCCTGCAAGACCAGAAAAGCCTGATATTTTCCAAAAGACATTCCCAGCGCATGTGCTGTATGAATTTCATCTGCATTACCGGCATGACAATGAATATTTTTATGGTTTGATACGAAAGATTCTATCGTTTGCAGTATGCTGCTGCACTGCGCTTGATCCTTTCCGGCAACGGTCAAAGACATCTGCTCATCGTCGGAAAGATAAGCCTGAATACTTTGATCAGACAAGATCTGATTCAAAGCATCGAGATAATTCATAAATTTAACTTCTAAAGCGTCTGCCAAGAGACGTCCGTCATCGTTATATCCCTCTACGGAAATGATCTGATTGTACCGGTTAATTCTCAATTCCACAGAGGGATTGATATCGATACTGATAAAAGCAGTCGGGAAAAAATAAAGATAATAGCTTCCTGCAAAAAAAACAAAAACCAGACAGACTGCTGCAAAAGCAAAACGATGATAGACAAAAAACAAAAATCCTTTTTTACGGTACACTTTTTTGGCAAGATATTCTTTAGTATGATGTTTTAGGCTGCTTTCTGCACGAATAGGATCGAAAGTCTCTTTCCATTTGTCATTCAATATCTGTCACCTCTTTCAGTTTCACTTTTAAAATCTGTCTGGCACGTGTCAGAAGCGTATAGATGGTATTGACATTTTTTTTCAGGATCTGACTGATCTCAACTGCAGAATATTCTTCATAATAATACAGATATACCACATCTTTATATTTAGACGGCAAAGATAACACCGCTTCTAGAATATCTCGGTTATCTTCCGGCATTTCCAAAGCCATTTCAGGCAGACTTTCCAAAGGAACTGTTTTTGTATGGAAAAAATTTTTTAACAGATCTTTGCAGGCATTCACAGTGACTCGAATGATCCATGCTTTTTCGTGTTCTTCGTTTTCAAAAGCTTTGGTATGAAGAACATATTTTAAGAAAACAGTCTGAAAGATATCCTCGGTATCTGAATCATTTTTTAAATGTAACAGACAAATTCGGCGCACCGTATCTGAATATAGCTCTATGGCTCTATTTGCTTCTTCCTCACTGCGCATACGTTTGCCACATCCTCTTTATCAGTCAGGTTCTATTTTGATAGGATTGCTGCATAGGACAGAAAGATCCGTGATGAAGATGACCCGATACCCCGCTGAAAGAAGAACGAATACTGAGATGATCGCAGATTCCATCTTGGTCAGTATCGGTAAAACTGTGGATCATCTGCTGACAGTAATCACAGATGCCGTCCTGATCGGCATCGGTAAAAGAACAGTGATTCTCTTTTACAGCGCGATAATCGCAGATGCCGTCCTGGTCAATATCTGTAAAATAGTATCCTTCTCCAGAATTTTGACAGACTCTGCTCTCGCTTTCATTTCTGTGATATTGTCTGCCGTAACCGTGACCGGCAGCAGATACGGAGAAACTTCCGAGAACAATTGCAAAAGTAGCAGTAAAAACACATATAGCTGATTTTTTCATAAATAAAATCCTCTCCTTTGATGTATGGCAGACCCCTCCGCTGTTAGAGATGGGAAGAGTCTTCACAATAATAGTTACGAAAAAGATATCCTCATATTCATCTTATATAATATTGTAACAAAAGAGAAAACCGTTGAAAGCAATCGCTCTTAAGGTACTCTTTGGATTTTGAGCAGTTAAAATATGAGGTTTTTACATCCAATTGTATGGATATAGGTTGACAGTAATTCCTTTCATTCTTTTTTGAAATTTTTACTCTTTAATAATAATACGATTGAGACGAACGATTCCATTCAGATTCAAAAAAATTTTTTTATTTTTATCATAAAGAAAAATCTTGTTCTATAAGCCGGCATTGGAAATTTTAAAAGCGGAAAGTACAAGTTCCGATTTTTACAATTATTTTAAAAAAAATGCGCTAAAATAGCCTTAAAACAAAGGAGTTTGAATCAGAAAGATTCAGCTCCCTTTTTTATTTTCATCAGAAAATTTTGTCTTATATGCAACAAAAATTAGATTTAGAGGAGGAAATAAGAATGGACTATCCGAAGGTTGAATTTCTATATTTAAATGAAGAAGATATGATCGCTGCCGGTGTCAAGGATATGGCAGGATGTATTGAAACAATGGAAGAAATGTTTAAATTGATGAAAGTCGGTAATTATAGAATGGGCGGTGCAAACGGAAATTCCCACGGATGTATGGTAATGTTTCCGGAATCCTCGCCGTTTCCGGAAATGCCGGTAGACGGACCGGACAGACGGTTTATGGCAATGCCGGCATATCTTGGCGGAAAGTTTGATATGGCAGGTATGAAATGGTATGGTTCTAACTGCGCCAATAAAGAAAAAGGACTTCCGCGTTCTGTTTTAATGCTGACTCTAAATGATAAGGACACAGGCGCTCCGCTTGCGTATATGTCTGCAAATATTCTTTCAGCATATCGTACCGGAGCAGTACCGGGAGTAGGATATAAATATTTTGCGAAAGAAGATGCGAAAGTTGTCGGCATCATTGGACCGGGGGTTATGAGCAAAACGTCTCTTGCAGCGATGATGGCAGTGCGTCCGGGAATAGAAACGATAAAAGTAAAAGGAAGGGGAAAAACTTCCCTTGAAAAATTTATTAATTATGTGAAAAAAGAGTATCCTCAGGTCAATGTCTATGGAGTTGATACGATAGAAGAAGCGGTGCGTGATTCAGATATTGTAGCTGCAAATACTTCCACACCGACAGGCAATCCGGAGGAATACCCGTATATTGCAGAAGAATGGATGAAACCGGGAGCTGTGATCAGTTCCACAGCGGCACTGCGTTTTGATGACGAGTTTGTGATGCACCGCGCAAGAATTGTAGCAGATAACATTAAGCTGTATGAAGCATGGGAAGAGGAGATGAAACCACATGCTTACAACACGATTCCAATTCCAGCTGTGCATGTTATGGATTTGATTGCAGAGGGAAAGATGAGTCTTGATCAGATTGACGATTTGGGAGATATCCTGATTGGAAATATTCCGGTTCACCGCAAACAAGATGAAATTGTGATCTATTCGATCGGTGGGATGCCGGTAGAAGATATCGCATGGGGAACTGTTGTTTACCGAAATGCATTAAAAAAGAAAATCGGCACGAGACTGAAGCTTTGGGATACGCCGTGCATGATTTAAGACGGATGGGAGGAAAAGGGTATGAGAATTGAGGAACATCCTATTCTTGGCACATATAAGAAAGGAGAAATCGTTCCATTTACATTTGATGGAAAAACACTGGAAGGATGCGCAGGAGAACCAGTCGCAATTGCATTAAAAAATGCCGGAGTGATGGTACATCGTTATACCAGAAAAGAGCATAAGCCCAGAGGAATCTTTTGCGCCATCGGACGCTGCACTGACTGTGTTATGGTGGTAAACGGAAAGCCGAATGTACGTACATGTATTACACCTTTAGAGGCAGGAATGGATGTGAGGACACAATACGGCGTCAGTGCAGAACAACCAGACAAAGGAGAGAGAAAATGAAAAGATATGATATGATTGTTGTAGGCGCCGGTCCGGCAGGGCTTTGTGCAGCAATCGAAGCTGCAAAATGCGGGATGCATGTGGTAGTATACGATGAAAATGCAAAACCGGGCGGACAGCTCTTTAAACAGATTCATAAATTTTTTGGTTCCAAGGAACATAAAGCTAAAATCCGCGGTTTTAAAATAGGAGAAGAACTTTTGGAAGAGGCTGATGCACTTGGTGTTGAGGTCGTACTGAATGCAGTTGTAATCGGACTCTTCCCGGAAAAGGAAATTACAGTGAAAATAGAAGAACACGTAGAGCATGTCAAGGGAGATACGATTCTTATTGCCACAGGAGCAAGTGAAAACATGGTTACATTTCCGGGATGGACGCTTCCTGGAGTGATCGGAGCAGGAGCGGCACAGACCATGATGAACCTGCATGGAATTCTTCCCGGAAAGAGAGTTTTGATGTTAGGTTCCGGAAACGTCGGACTTGTTGTCAGTTTTCAGCTGATGCAGGCAGGATGCGAAGTGGTAGCACTTGCTGACGCTGCTCCGCGTGTCGGAGGTTACGGTGTTCATGCGGCAAAAGTCGCCCGCTGCGGCGTTCCGTTTTATCTTTCACATACGATTCTCTGCGCAGAAGGCGATGATCATGTGACCGGAGTTACAATCGGTGAAGTGGACAAGAACTGGCAGGTAATAAAAGGAACAGAAAAATATTTTGAAGTGGATACAATCTGTCTTGCTGTCGGTCTGTCTCCGATGTCAAAACTTTGTGATATGGCCGGGTGTGATATGGAAGATAATCCGGCAAAAGCAGGATTTGTTCCGATTGTCAATGAGTATGGAGAAACTTCGATTCCTGGAATCTATGCGGCAGGTGATGTTTCCGGCATTGAAGAAGCATCCAGTGCGATGATTGAAGGAAGAATCGCAGGAATTGCAGCTGCCGTTCGAATGGGATTCCTCACGAAAGAAGCAGGAGATGCGGAATTTAAGAAACAAAAAACTGCTCTTGAAGGACTGCGTCAGGGTATGTTTGCACCGGGAATGCGCGGCAAAGCGATCACACAGACAGAAGAAGGCGTAGCGATTTCAAAAAATCTTTTAGAGCATGGCTTTGTTGCTGAAGAAGAGATAGAACGCTTCCCCGGTGTCACACATCGGAAGGGAATTCATCCGGTGATTGAATGCACTCAGAATATTCCGTGCAATCCATGCCAGGACGCATGTCCAAAACACTGTATTAAAATTGGAAGTAAGATTACGGCACTTCCGGCTGTAGACCCTGAAGTATCATGCAGCGGCTGCGGAATGTGTGTTGCTTCTTGTTCCGGACAGGCTATTTTTCTGGTGGACGAGGACTGCGGAGACGGTACGGCCCAAATTACAATGCCGTATGAGTTTTTGCCCCTGCCGCAGGAAGGAGAAAAAGGAATTGCTTTAAGCCGAAGCGGAGAAAAGGTATGCGAAGCTCAAGTAGTCGGCGTCAGAAGTGCGAAGGCGTTTGATCATACTCGTCTGCTGACGATTAAAGTGGCAAAAGAGTATGCGATGAAAGCAAGATTTTTCCGAAGGGAGGATGCAAGATGAACGACAGAAACCGAAAGATTGGGGAATATATTCCTGCTCCGGATGATGATGTGATTGTCTGCCGCTGTGAAGAGATCACAAAAGGAGAAATCCGCAGAGCAGTCCATGACGGGATGTTTACTTTGACAGAAATTCGCCGCTATCTTCGGACAGGGATGGGATTGTGTCAAGGACAGACGTGTACCAGACTGGTAAAAGGAATTGTAGCCAGAGAACTTGGTATCCGACCAAATGAGTTAAGGGAAGCAACCGGAAGAGCGCCGATGCGTCCGATTGAAATGTGTATTTTGGCAAAAGACAAGGAGGAGAAGGAATGAATGCAGAAGTAATTATTGTAGGCGGCGGTATTATAGGCTGCGCAGCTGCGTACAATCTTGCGAAAAACGGCACATCCGTCCTTGTTTTAGAAGGCAGTGAAAACATTGGAAACGGAGGTTCCAGCCGCAATGGAGGAGGAGTAAGACAGTCGGGGCGTGATCCGAGAGAACTGCCGCTTGCGATGTATGCTATCAAACACATCTGGAAAGAACTTTCAGATATGTTAGATACAGATGTGGAATATTATCAGCATGGAAATCTGCGTCTTGGAAGTACGCAAAAGCATAGACAGATTCTGGAAGGTCTGACGAAACGTGGAGCCGAATACGGACTGGATGTACGAATGATTGACGGATATGAAGCAAGACAGATTAACCCTTATCTGTCAGAGGAAGTCACTTGTGCCAGCTGGTGTCCGACAGACGGACATGCGAATCCTTTAATGGCAACAATGGGATATTATAAAATGGCGCGCCGCCTGGGAGCGCATTTTATTTCCGGAGAAAAAGTGAAAGAGCTGCGTAAAATTAAGGGAGCGGCACGCCAGGTGGTCACAGAATCGGGCAATGTCTATGAGGGAGATAAAATTATCGTTGCTGCCGGATATGACAGCCGTTTTATTGCATCGACAGTCGGCATTGACATTCCGATGCAGCCGGTACTGTTGGAAACACTGGTCACTGAGGCGGCAGCGCCAATGTTTTGGCAGATGTTGGGCACCGCGGACGCTGACTTTTACGGACACCAGACGACACATGGATCGTTTGTATTTGGATTAAATTCCGGATATGAACCGTATGCAAAGCCAGGAAAACCGTTTTCTTCCAGCATTGCAGCATCAGCAGCATGCCGAGGAATCATGCACTATTTTCCATCTCTGGCGGATATTAAAATTGTGCGAAGCTGGGCAGGATGGATGGACAGCTGCGCAGACCACGTTCCAGTGATCAGCACAGTAGAAGAAGTACCAGGTTTAATTCTTGCCTGTGGTTTTTCGGGACATGGATTTGGAATCAGTCCTGCCGTGGGATTGCTGTTATCCCAGCTGGCACTGGAACAGGAAACGGTACTGGATTTGTCAGCGTTCCGATACAATCGTTTTTCATAAATAAAAAATCAGACAAGACAAAGGTGTTGGGGAATCTGAAAAGACTCAGCACTTTTTTCAGTTTCAGAAGAAAAGCAAAAATGTGAGACAATCACAGAGATTTGCCGATAGATAAGATCGGGAAAAGAAAAATTTAAAATAATGAAAAAGAGCAGAATGGAGGAGTTTTCTATGTCTTTATCAAGAGTTGAGATTATTACAGGTATTTCTAAAATTGAGCCGTTAAAAAAGGCCTTTGGAAAATTTCATATCAGTGGAATGACGGTATATCAGGTATTAGGCTGCGGCGTTCAGCACGGCACACAGGAATTTGAAATTGCAGAAAAAGAAAAAGAAATCGAATTGCTGCCAAAGGAAGTAGTTATGATTGTGCTGCCCACAGAGGAGCTGAATGATCTTTTAGAATTTGTCAAAAAAGAACTATATACGGGACATATCGGAGACGGAAAAATCTTTGTTTCGGATGTCACAAATGTCATTCGAATCCGTACCGGAGAAGAAGGATATGAAGCAATCACCGAAGGTGAAAAATAAAAGACATAGGAGGGAAAATTATGGGAAATAAAAAACTGGGACTTCCAAGTGTCATAGCCACCGGGGTAGGTTTAATTGTAGCAACGAGTTGTCTGCTTTCAATCGGACAAGGTTCTGCTGCGATTGGTACCCCTTTTATCATTACGATGATTATTGCGTGCGTATTTAATATTCTCACAGCACTTTCGATCTGTGAACTCAATGCACTGATGCCTAATATTACCGGCGGTATGGCGCAGTATACGATTGCATGCTTTGGACCGTTTGTCTCGATTGTCCTCACAGTGGGGGGATATCTGACGTGTCAGATTATTATGGGAAGTTCTGAGGCGGCAATGTTTGGAAATACTCTAAGCAGTGTTTTTTCTGATGTGCCGATTTCAGGAACTGTTTATTCGATTGTATTAATTGTAATTCTGACAATTTTTAATCTGTTTGGTGTGGACATGTTTGCAAAAGTACAAAATATTGTTGCCTATGGCTTGATTGGATCACTGGCAGTCATGGGAATTATGGGAGCTTTCGGGCTTGGCACAGGTGAAATCGTAGAGCAGCAGGCAGTGATTTCTTCCAATCCCTCAGATATTTTTTCACTGCTTGGACTTGCTTTTTTCCTGTTTATCGGTGCAGAATTCGTTGTGCCGATCTCTACCCAGGTCAAAAATGCACGCCGTAATATACCGCTTGGCATGGTAATCAGTCTGCTGGCGATTTTGGCAATGCAGATATTTATGGTATTTGGTTTTAGTCACTATACACCGTGGGAAGAACTTGGGGCAAGCACAGTACCTCATATTTTGTATGGAACGCTTTTATTCGGAAGATTAGGAACGGCATGGATGACAGTAATTTCTCTGCTTGCTGTTGTCAGCACGATTAATACGGCAATCTTTTCGATGTCGCAGATTTGCTACGGTATGGCGAAAATTAATTTACTGCCCTCTGTTTTTATGAGAAAAAACAAAAGAGGAACTCCGTACGTAGGGCTTTTAATGGTTTCTTGTGCTATCATTTTGATCAATGCGACAGGACTTTCCACAAGCGATCAGCTGACATTTTTGATTTTAACAGGTTGTACATTCTGGATTGTTTCCTATATCGTAATGCACTGTGATGTTTTGATTCTCAGAAAACGTCTTCCGAAAGCGCCGCGTACTTTTAAACTTCCGTTTGGACCGGTCATTCCGATTATCGGTATTATTGGAAATGCATTTATGATTTACAGTATTGATCCTGACTGGGCCGTGAAACAGAGAATTTATACGATTTTCTTGATTGTGCTGGCTATTTTATCAGTTTATGCAGTGATCTGGATTAAATATGTGATGAAGCGCCCTATGTTTAAACCATATCAAATTAAAGAGATTATGGCGATGGAAAGTGATCTCTATCAGATACACCACAATCCAGGGCTGGCAAAGAAGCTTCATCTTAATGCAGAGCCGGAAGTACAAAGTATGCGTGCAGATGTCAATACCGGTACACGACCGGAAAGTTAAGAGATTTTTAGCAGAAAGCGTTGACAAATGGCAGATGTTTTGGTAAAGTATCTCTGAAAAAAGACAAAGGTGTTTTGCATTTCGCAAAGACCTTTGTCTTTTTGCGTTGTATAAAAAAGAAATTTTAACACCGCATAAAAGCAGTTAAAAAAAATAAAAAAGGATAGTGGAATTATGGAAAGACAAGTTTATATGACACCAAGACAGCCATTTTTTGTAACATCTTCAGAATCTTATTCAAAATATATTATGAATCGCTATGGAATTGTACATTTTTATCAGTGTAAAACAGGAGAACAGCCACGGTATGCGATACCGGACGGCTGCGTAGATATGGTTTTCTGCTGCGATTCAGCACATCCATATGCGAAGCTGTGCGGTACTGTACTGGCGCCTAAAGCCGTATTGATGGAACCCAATACGTGTTATTTCGGCGTAAGATTTCTTCCCGGATACAATCCGATTGTAGGAAATGGCAGTATCATGAAGGAATTGGTGGATAATCGGATTCCTTTGGAGATATTTGTGCAGGATAAAAGAATGCTGGAGGAAATTTTTAGCACGACAAATTTTCAAAGACAGATCCATGCATTTATGCGTTCTTATATCAAAATCTATCATGATGTCTGTCCGATGGAACGGTGCAGTCTTTTAGTGCTTCATTCCTGTAATCTGCTGATTCGTTCCTATGGATGCATCACGATGGAGAAAATTGCAGATGATACGGGATATACTGTCCGCTATCTTAATAAAATGTTTCACAGAGAGACAGGATTAAGTCCGAAACAATTTGCGAAGATTATCCGGTTTCAATCAGCCGTTTCCGCACTGAACAATCCAGGCGGACGTATCCTGACCGAGATTACGGCGGAACTTGGATATTTTGACCAATCTCATTTTGTCCATGAATTTAAAGAGTATACGGGACTGACTCCGAAAAGATATCAGTCATATTTAAAAAATCATGATTTTCAACAAAAATTGAATATTTTAGATGCATGCTGATTTTTGAAACAGTATTGAGACACAGAAACAAAATTCAGACATTTTCAAAAGATATTGCGGTAAATTTTGTCAGAGTTTAAAAAATGTTTAACTTTTTATAGAAAAATGTTTAGCCTTTTGTGATATAGTTTTCGGGAAAATAAAATATGGAGGAAATATTATGCAGCAACCAATATTGGGACTGACGCCCCAGGAAGTGGCAGAGCGAAAAGCAAGAGGAGAATGCGGAAGCAACCCGGAATCTGTCACGAAGACGAAAGCACAGATTTTCAAGGAAAATATTTTAACTTTGTTTAATCTGTTAAACTTGATGATTGCAATTATGCTTTTTGTGGCAGGAGCCTATTCCAACATGCTTTTTCTTGCCATTATTTTATTAAATATAGCAATTGGAATTGCTCAGGAATTAAAGGCAAAAAAGCTGGTAGATGACTTATCCATTTTAAACCGACCTAAAATTACGGTAATCAGAGAAGGAAATGAACTTGTTGTGGAATCGGATGAGGTTGTAAAAGATGATATTATGCTCTTAGACAGCGGAAAACAAATCTGCAATGACGCAGTTGTTGTGTCTGGTTCTATGGAGGTCAATGAATCTTTACTGACAGGAGAAAGCGATGCTGTTCCGAAGGAACCGGGAGATCAGCTGTACTCTGGGAGTTCTGTCATTGCCGGAAGATGCTATGCGAGAGTTACTCATGTGGGAAGTGAAAATTACGCGACGAAGCTTGCAGAAGAAGTAAAAAAAGAAAAAAAGACAGAATCAGAGCTGTTAGGTTCTATGAAGAAGGTGACGCATTTTACGAGCTTTTTAATTATTCCGCTCGGAATTTTGCTGTTTTTGGAAGCAACATTATTAAGAAACGATTCTTTTAGTGAAGCAGTCGTATCTTCAGCGGCGGCACTGCTGGGAATGCTTCCCAAAGGTCTAGTGCTTTTGATTTCTGTCTCGCTGGCGACAGGGGTGATCCGGCTTGCTAAGATGAAGATACTGGTACAGAATCTGTATTCCCTTGAGACTCTGGCGCATGTAGATGTCCTTTGCCTGGATAAAACAGGAACCATTACAGATGGAAATATGAAAGTGCAGACAGTCATTCCTCTGACACAATTTTCCGGACAAGAGACTCAGGCATTACTGAAGTCTTATTTAAAAGCAAGTGATGATAACAATGTGACCATTCAGGCGTTGAGAGAAGAATTTACTCCGGAATTATTTTACCAGCCGACCCACAAAATTCCGTTTTCTTCTAAAAGAAAATGGGGAGCCATCAGCTTTGAAAATATGGGAACTGTTTTTGTAGGAGCGCCGGAACGAATTTTAAAAAATCATTCTAAAGAAGCAGAGCTTCAGATGGAAAGAGGATACCGAGTAATTGCAGTCGGATACAGCGGACAAGTCTGGGAGAAAGAAGAAGAATTACCGGAAGATATCATGCCGTTGTATATGATTGCGCTGGCAGATACCATCCGAAAAAATACGCGGCAGACTTTGGAATATTTCCGAGAACAAGGTGTTGACGTAAAAGTGATTTCCGGAGATCATATCAAAACAGTGACGATGATTGCAAAAAAAGCAGGTCTAAACCGGTGGAATGATGCAATTGATTTAAGCACAGTAGAAGAAGATGCTGATTTTGACAAATTGTGCCAGCAGTATGCTGTATTTGCCAGAGTAACGCCGAAACAGAAACAGAAGCTTGTACAGGCGCTCAAAAAACAGGGACATCATGTGGCAATGACAGGAGACGGAGTGAATGACTTGCTTGCTTTAAGAGAAGCAGACTGTTCGATTGCCGTGTCTGAGGGAAGTGACGCCAGCCGGCAGATTTCTCAGATTGTACTGTTAAATTCTGATTTTACCTATCTGCCTCAAGTTGTGTTAGAGGGAAGAAAGGTAATCAACAATGTAACAAGGACAGCGGGAGTATTTTTTATCAAGACGATCTATTCTGTTTTGGTATCGCTGCTGTGCCTGATTTTTAACTTTGCGTTTCCGTTTATTCCGATTCAGATTACACTGATCGATGCATGTATAGAAGCATATCCTTCGTTCCTGACTATTTTTGAATCAGATACGCGAAAACCGATGGGTACTTTCCTAAAAACGGCATTGCAGCGTGCGCTTCCGTTTGGACTAGTGGTTGCCCTGATGATTGGAAGCATCAGTCTGATGGCACCATTTACTGTTTCAGAAAGACAGACTGTTATGTATCTGCTTTTAATTCTGATTTCTATGACGGCAGTAATTAAAAGCTGTATTCCATTTACAAAGCTTAGAAGTTTTATCTGTGTGACGATGGTTCTCGGAACTTTTGGAGCACTTTTGATTTTACCTTCTCTGTTTGAAATTTCCGCAGTAACCTTTGAGATGGCACAGTATCTGCTGGTTGGCTTTGTGACCGTATTTGTGGTTCTGATGATTCTTTTGGAGATACAGAAACTGTTGATGAACAAGAAGACAGCAGCGATTGACGGATAGATCAAAAGAGAGAATATGAGAAAAGTAAGACTTGATTGAGAAGAAATAAAATAATTGCTGATTACGGATCACCGGATCTATGGAATCGTGAAGGCATTCAAAGAGAAACCGCAGGTACGGCACATAATTGTGCTATAAGGCTTTTCTTCGAATGCCTGTTTTTTTAGAGAAAACGATATCTTATTTTTATATAGCAGCAAAAGATTGTGATATGAAAAAGAAGGAGAGAACAAAAATGAAAGTTGTTGTTTATGATACGTTGCCGGACGAGGCAGTAAAAATCAGAGAAAGTGTCTTTGTAAAAGAGCAGGGATTTCAAAAAGAATTTGACGAAATAGATGAAAAAGCAAAGCATTTGATTTTGCTTTATGATGACATTGCGGTGGCAACGTGCCGTTTTTTTGAAGGAATATCAAAGAAAACGTATATGATCGGACGAATTGCCGTCTTAAAATCATATCGGGGAAAGAATTTAGGTTCTTATCTGTTAGAACAAGCGGAAATGGAAATCCGAAAAATAGGAGGAGAGACGGTCATGCTTCATGCTCAGCAGCAGGCAAAACCATTTTATCAGAAACAAGGATATTTACAGTATGGAGATATCGACTTTGATGAAGACTGTCCCCATATTTGGATGAGAAAAGAATTAAAACAAAAGACAGAACAGACGATTTTGGAGAGTGAAAAATAAGCTATACAGGTCTTGTTCGGTCATGATACAATAAAAAATACCCAGAAATGATTTGTCGGGAAAAACGGCAAAAAGATCGGATGATATTTTTAAGGAAAGGAAGACACAGAAAAGAAAATGCCGCTGAAAAAAAGAATTTTTCGTTCCAATATGTTGATTTTATTTTTAGCATTAGCATCATTTATGGCAGTAGCAGCCGTAGTGATTGCAGTATTTGAAGATGCTTTCTTTAAAGACTTTGAATCGTTAGAGAGTGCTAAACTAGATGAAAATATATATCCTGTGATGAAAATTATAGAACAAGAAGACGGACAAGACTGGCAGCAGATCAACGAAAAACTGCAAAAATACGGATATGAGATTTTGATTCTAAAAGACCGTGAGATTTTTTATGGGGATGCCAAGAAAGCTGCCGCCGAGGAACTTCTTGAAGGATTTGATCCTAGCCTGCATAGAGAAACAAATGGAGAACCGGAAGTGTTTTACCATCAGAAAACAACAGCGGTAGGAAAGTATAGAGAAGATGAAGGAGTCTATCTGATGGCGGTACACTTTTTTGAAGGAGAATGGCGGCTGCTTTCTATGCGGAATTCTTTCGCATCATTTTTGACAGCATTTATTTTAATTGGAATTGCCGTTATTGGCGTAATTTTACTTTTGTCCAGTTTATTTACAAAAAAAATGGTCAGAAAAATTACGGAACCTTTAGATGTCCTGACACAGGGAGCTCAGAGAATCCGATCTGGAGATTTGTCAGAAGAAATCGTATACAGCGGAGATGAGGAATTTGAGAATGTCTGTGTAACTTTTAATGCAATGCAGAAAAAAATGCTGGAAGATGAAAAATGCCGGATAAAAAATGAGAAGGCACGCATCGACATGGTTACAGGAATTTCTCATGATCTTCGCACTCCTCTTACAGCAATCCGAGGTTACATCAAAGGAATTCTAGATGGCGTAGCCGATACGCCAAAGAAAAAAGAATGGTATCTTCAGACCGCATACGAAGCGACGGGTGAAATGAATTTACTTTTGCAGAAACTATTTGATTTTTCGAGAATGGAAAGCGGAAAAATGCCTTTTCATATGATAAAAGTAGATCTGGCGGAATTTTCTGCATCTTATGCAGCTCAGAAGGAAAGAGTGACAGATCTGAAAAAAGCAGAAATTTCTGTGATCAAAGACACAGAAGTTCTGCCTGAAATTCCGGTTGATATTTCTCAGATACAGCGAGTATTCGATAATCTTTTAGAGAACAGCATCAAATATGCAGGCGTGGTCCCTGTAAAAATAAAAATTTATCTTTATGAAGAGAACGATGGAATTGTTTTAGAATGGAGCGATAATGGAAAAGGTGTGGCACAGGAAAAATTAGATCATATTTTTGAACGGTTTTATCGGTGTGATGAGGCAAGAACACAAAAAGGAAGCGGTGTGGGGCTGTATGTGGTAAAATATATCATAGAGCAGCACGGAGGAACGGTCATGGCACAAAATACAGAGGGGCTGATGATCAGAATGTATTTTCCAAAAGGAGAAGAAAGACAGTGAAAATTTTGATTGTTGAAGATGACGATAGAATTGCACAGTTGGAAAAAGATTATTTAGAAATTCATGGATTTGAAACAACGATTATTTGTGACGGTTCACAGGTCGTAACAGAAGTGACAAGAAAACGGTATGATCTGATTTTGCTGGATCTTATGCTGCCTAATTGCAGCGGATATGATATCTGCAGGCAGATTCGGGATAAGATAGACATTCCCATTTTGATGGTGACGGCAAAAAGTGAAGGATCTGATATTATTCGAGGACTGGGTTTAGGAGCTGATGATTATATCACAAAGCCTTTTGACCCTTCTCAGCTGGTGGCAAGAGTCCGCTCCCATTTAAAAAGATATGAACGACTGACCGCTAAACATCGGGAATTGCCGGGGGAAAGAGAGGAAGTAGAACAGATTCAGATTCAGGATGTAGTAATTGAGCCGCAGACATGGAAAGTGAGAAAAGGGGAAAAAGAAATCAAACTTCCCAACAGAGAGTTTGAATTACTTCGGTTTCTGGCAGAAAATCCCAATATAGTATTTTCGAAGGAACAATTGTTTGAGAAAATTTGGGGATATGAATATGTTTCAGATGCGGCTACCGTATCCGTTCACATTAACCGCCTTCGAGAAAAAATAGAAGATGATGCTAGAAATCCTCAGATCATAGAGACTGTCTGGGGAGCTGGATATCGTCTAAACTTATAGGAAAACGAGATAAAAAACGATTTTGGAAAAGAGAATATGGAAAAACAAGGGAAATTTTCAGAATATTATATTTTAAAAGAAAAATTTGAAAGAATAAGGAAAAAATATAAAAGAACTGTAAAAAAGGTTGACATAAAAGGAAAATATGATATATATTAAAAATAAATAATTTAAAACTAAAGAAAGCAAGGAGGTAATGTTAATTTAAAATGAATTATTCCCTTGAATCATTGCTATATGGAATGCAATTTAGAAAATTATTAGAAAAAGAGCTGGAACCTCTTGAAAAAGAATACGGACTATGTAAAATCGATATGCAGATTATGCTATATCTGGGAACAGCCGGAGAACATAATACATCAAAAGATATTATGCAGTTGAAGATGTTTACCAGAGGGCATATTTCCCAGTCTTTAAGTCGTTTGCAGAAAAAAGGGTATATCATGATGGAACAGGATATGGAAGACAGAAGATGCACACATAATCATTTGACAGTAAATGCGGGCGGCGTCATTAAAAAACTCCAGAGTACTTTTAATAAAATTCAAGATATTATTTTACAGGGAGTAACAGAAGATGAACAGAGAGTATTAGCAACTGTTGCTCAGAAAGTGAATCAAAATATTAATAATGTCATATCAATTTAACGATAGATAAGAAATGATAATGAAGAATCAGAACGTACAGCGGATATTCCTTTGATATGGCATTATGAAATTAAAGACAAATAGTTTAAAAATAAAATATTTAAAAGTAAACACAGTAAAAAGAAAAGAGGCATTCTGGAAACAGTGAATAGAAAGGGGTCAGGATGAAGAAAATATGTTAGAAAGGGCGCGGTTTATTTGAAAGGATTAACAATCTATTATGATGATACGAAACGAAGCTGTCAGGAATTTGCCGAGGCATTTTCAAAATATGAGCAGGTAGTCTGCGTAAGGGCTTCCGATTATAAAAGACAGCAGATTATTTTTGCCCCGGGAAAAATAATTGGATTGATTTTTGAGAGCGAGAGAGGAAAGGTGCCTCAGGGAATTGAGCGCATTATATCGAAAATTGTGGCAAGCAAGACAGAGACGCACTTGATCATTGTAACGGGAGGAAGCAGGGAATTTGATTCTGCCAGGACAGCAAGTGTAAATATGGCACGAAGAGGATATACGGTAAAAAATATTTACACAAAGTATCTTTTTGAAAAGAATAAGTTAGACGTGGAAGCGGCAGCAGACAGGATTATATGCGACATGGAAGAAGAAAAAGAAACGATTCATGTTCTGAAAAAATACCGAAATGATTTAAAAGACGAAAATAAAAAAAATCTGCGTGAGGGAATCAGACAATATCGGTTAGAAAAGAAAAGACAATCAAAAGTATAAAGAAGAAACAAAAAGTAACGGATAAAAAAGAAAAATAGTAGGGAAAAAACTGGAGATATCAGACAGCATCAGTTTGATAGGTTGTCGGTAAAGAGTGCAGAAATCCAGTACATAGATAAGGAATAGAAAAGATAAAGATGGGAAGAAGAAATAAAAGAAATGTTTATGGGGGAATGAAAGAATCTATTAGATAGCAGAGAAAGAAGAAAGAAGTAGGTGAATCAATGGAAAAATTAAAGGAAAAAGTTAGAGAATCCCTGGCAAGTGTTCTGCCGATTACGGCGATTGTGCTGATTTTGAGTATTGCCTTGATTCCGATGGAAATCGGAGCAGTCGCTTTATTTCTTGCCGGAGCAGTTTTTGTAATTGTAGGAATGGGATTCTTTCAACTTGGGGCTGAAATGTCTATGACACCGTTAGGACAGGGAATAGGCGGACAGCTGGTAAAGAAAAGAAAGCTTCTTTTCATCATTGCAGTATGTTTTTTAATGGGAGTATTAATTACAATTTCAGAGCCGGATTTACAGGTGCTTGCCAACCAAGTCGCTTCCATTCCAAATCAGGTATTGGTACTGACTGTGGCTGTGGGTGTGGGAATTTTTCTTGTAATTGCAGTTTTAAGAATATTATTTAAAATAGATTTGTCCCGTCTGCTGACGGTGATGTATATAGTTTTATTTTTGGTAGCATTAATTGCACCTACCGAATTCCTAGCTGTAGCCTTTGACTCTGGAGGAGTTACAACCGGACCGATGACAGTTCCGTTTATTATGGCACTGGGAATTGGATTTTCAGCATCGAGAAGTGATAAAAAAGGTGTCAGCGACAGTTTCGGACTCATTGCTTTAAGCAGTATCGGACCAATTTTAATGGTTCTGTTGCTTGGTATTTTTTATCATCCGACTGATGCAGTCTATACTCCGGTGTTAATCCCGGAAGTTTCTACTACACAAGATGTAATTTATCAGTTTGTGCAGGCGTTGCCTCAGTATACGGAAGAAGTAATGATCAGTATGCTGCCGATTCTTGCGGTTTTCGTTATTTTCCAGATTTTTACCAAGAAATATCATAAACGACAGGTACTCCGAATGAGTGTTGGATTTTTTTATACAATTATTGGATTGATTTTGTTCTTAGTAGGTGTTAATATTGGATTTGCACCAATGGGAAATTTGCTCGGAGAAAGTATGGTATCGGGCTCCTATAAATGGCTGCTTGTACCAATTGGACTGATTATCGGTTATTATATTGTAAAGGCAGAACCGGCTGTACAGATTCTCAATCACCAGGTAGAGGACATCACAGGAGGAACCATTTCACATAAACAGATGAATCTGTGTTTGTCTATTGGTGTGTCGGGGGCAGTCGGTCTTGCCATGATACGAGTACTGACAGGAGTCGGTATCTATTGGATTTTAATTCCGGGTTATATCATAGCATTGTTTCTAAGCTATCAAGTGCCGTCTGTCTTTGTCGGAATCGCATTTGACTCAGGAGGAGTGGCAAGCGGACCTATGACGTCTACGTTTTTACTGCCTTTGACAATGGGAGTATGTACTGCATTAGGCGGAAATGTAGTGACAGATGCTTTTGGAGTCGTAGCATTGGTAGCGTTGGCGCCTTTGATTGCAATACAGATTATGGGAGTTCTTTATAATTACAAAGTGAAGAAAAGTTCAAAGACAGAAAACCAGATTTTGGAAGATAAGATTATTGAATTGGAGGATGAGTGAATATGAAATCCGATTTACTCTCTCTTCGGCTGTTATTTTTAATAACCGATATAGGGATAGATAAAAAAATAGATCGTTTGCTTACTGATTTACATTTGCCTGTCTATTATCAGTGCAGAGGTCAGGGAACAGCAAAAACAGAATTTTTGGATATCTGTGGAATGCAGGGAACTACAAGAGTAATCACAGTTGCCATTTTGCCGAAACTAATGGTAAAGACTGTCTTTGACAGATTAGAAGAAAATTTCTATATCAGAAAAAAAGGACGAGGAGTAGCAGTCACAGTTCCTGTAACAGGAGTGCAGGAAAGAGTCATGAATCTGTTAAATGAAGAAGCAGCGGAAAAGGTCAAAAAGCAGATAGAGAGGGATGAACAGCAAATGAACAGAGAAGCGTTATATTCCATGATTTTGGTGGCAGTAAAAGAAGGATACAGCGATGAAGTGATAGATGCGGCGACAAAAGCAGGAGCGAATGGCGGTTCTGTCATTCGAGGCAGACGAAGAGGGAGTGAAGCGACAATACAGTTTTTGGGAATCTCTATGCAAGAAGAACAAGAATTTGTGATGATTGTTGTTCCAAAAGAGAAAAAATCTCAGATTATGAATGAAATAGGGAAAGCCTGCGGGCTTAGGTCAGAAGCGCAGGGGATTGTATTGTCGGTTCCTGTAGATGAAGTAATTGGAATTCGGGAAGAGTAACTCCATAAAATTGCGGATATTTCAGAGAAAGAATGAGGATAAATGAAATATCGAGATCTTACGGAAGATGCAATATTTCAGAATAATCTAAGAAGAGACAGTCGTTTGTGAATACAGACTCAAAAAAATTAAAAGTGAGGCCAGAAAGCCTCATTTTTAATTTTTTTGATAGAAGCTCTACTTTTTAGAAGATTAAGATTCCTTAAAAGCAAATATTTGGCGACATAGTTCAGTTCCGGTTTGGGTGCGGAAAATATTTCGAAGAGCGGCACAGACAGCTTCTTTGGATAGATTATCTTCATAGAGATTCACAAGAAAATCTGCTTCCAGTAAAATACGATAGTCAAGCCCGTCAACACAGTGATAAGTATGATGATGAGCGACGAGAAAACAGATTCTTTCTATCTCGTTTTTGGAAAAACCAAGGTGTTCCAACATTTCTCTTGCAGGTGCAGGTCCTTCCTGTTCCTGAAGCTTTCCGTCACAGCGACCATATTTTTGTTCAGCGGGTCTGATGCCGATATCATGTACGAGAGCAGCAGCTTCCACAATTTTTTGTGTATGTGCATCGAGAGACTCTCCAATGCCGATTAGTCGGGCGAAACTATGTACTTTAATAAAATGTTGAATTCTTTTAGGATCGCCGCTGTCATATGCGATCATCTGATAGGTCAATTCTGTGATTTTGTCCATAAAAAATCCCCTTTCTGCCAATTGAGTTGTTTTAATCATACATACAGTAATTATGATACAATAGGATACAGTCTTTAGCTACCAAAAAATTTTTTCATCTTTCCCACTGTCATTCCGGTGCTTTTTTTAAAAACACGGTAAAAATATACGGTATTCGGGTAGCCTACAGCGCAACCAATTTCTTTCATACCTTTTTTGACTTTCTAAAATGATTATAAAGCTACCGTTTTGGATGGCATACGATGCAGGAAAAAAGAAATAAAAGGAATAACTGAAAAGATTTCATAAACAGAAAAGAACCGTCTCAAGCGATAACTTGAGAACGGTTCTTTTGACCTGCGATACGAAAACGTTCGACAGGATTTTATATGATTGAGAAAAAACAAGTGAAAAACAAAATTTATAATCCGAACTGTTCCTGACAGAATGCAACCATTAATTCTTTTAACTGATCCGTATCTGTTACACAGCCGATAGTATCTTCTTCACCCAGATCCATATGAGCAAGCTGCTCAGATGTGGAAGGAAGCCACTCAGGAAGTCCTTCTCCGTTTGGATCTCCATTCTTCATGAAGTTAGTCCAATAAGAAGTACAGATATCAGCTAATTCATAATCCCAGTCTTCCCAGTCACGCTGTTCTGGAATGTCTCTTAAGGAACCAAAGACATACCATAATTCACTGGAATGCCATGCCCAGTAATAGTCTTCATTACGTCCAGGAGTTTTGTGTGAGAACAGATAAACGTATACATTACCTTCTTCATTGACTTCATCATAATACTGTCCGAACAATTCAGCAGCAGTGATATTTGTGCTGAGGCTTGTGGAGAATCCTAAAGAATGAAGTGTTCTGGCAGTTTCAAACGCATTTTCATCTGTAACCTGAACGAGATTTTCAAAATCATATTCATCATACAGATCACCAAGCAATTCTTTATAGTAAGCATAGAATTCATCTGCTGTTTCCATAGTATTTCCGCCTACGCCGTCTTGTGTGCTTTCACCTAAGTTTGCTCCGACTAAGATATTAACTCCCTCAAAAGCACCTGCTTCATACGCTTCTTTTAAGTTATCATATAAAATATATTTTCCGTCGACTGTCATAGCCTGAGGAGCCATGCCATAGTCACTTTCATTTCCCATAAATACAGATGCATCCATAGCACGCAGCTCTTCCAGAGATTCCTCTCCTGTCAGACCGCATTCCTGAAGCCATGCAATACTCTTTTCCTGAATTGCTTCCTGAGACTGATAGGAAACATCGTATTTTAATCCGCTTTGCCAGATAACATTGTCAACAAGTTCAGATCCGGCATCGCTTGCAAAGAAAGCAGCAGTTTTGCTGGTACCGCCGGACTGTCCGCCGATTGTGATATTTTCAGGATCTCCGCCGAATGCTTCAATATTTTCTTTTACCCATTCTACTGCTTTAATGCTGTCCATTAAACCATAGTTTCCGCTGGCACCGTATTCACTTTCTTCATCAAGCTGAGGAAGTGACATATAACCAAACACACCGAGTCTTGTGCCGACTTCTACGACAACAACACCTTTTGCAGCAAGTGCTTCCGGATCGCATTCTACTTCATAAGAAAATCCATGATTTAATCCGCCCCCATGGAACCATACATAGACAGGCATTTTTTCATCGCCAGTCACGGAACTGGTTGCAATATTCAGATAGAGGCAATCTTCGCTGAAGGTTGGAAGTTCTTCATAATAAAAGTCGGTTTTCCAAGGATCGGATGCCATATCATTTTCCCACTGGCACGGTGCGTCTGCATAGGTATCAAATACTCTGACACCTTCCCAGGATTCCGGATCCTGAGGTTCTTTCCATCTAAGATCTCCGACAGGAGGAGCAGCATAAGGAACACCTTTAAAGAGGGTGACATCTTCATATTCTTCTCCTTGAACACCCTGTGCAGATCCATATGCAGTTTCTACTACCCCAAGAGTAGCGGCGTCAGCTTCGGTAGCGAATCCGACCATACTAAAGGAACCAAGACACATAGAAAATGTCATAATTCCGGCAAGACTTTTCGTGATGATGTTATTTCGTTTTTTCAAAGTAATACCTCCCTTGCAATGATGTAAAAAATTTTGTCTTTCAGACAAACATCAAAGATAAAAATCCCCATCCCAAAAAAACTGTCAATGAACGATCCGATAACGCATTACGCAATATACAGATTTTCATATGACGAAAAAATAGATAAAAATCTATTGGGATATACTAAAAAAATTGTATTATTATCCACGGATAACAGATTGATGTACACCTTAATAATAAAATATTACCAATAAAAGATCGAAAAATCAAGAATAATATATCACTATTGACGATAAAAACAGGGGAATAAAGTGTAAAAAATCACCTTTTCAGATAAAAAATGAAAGAAAAGCAGTATTTTTTCACCTTTGAATCAGAAAGTATCGAAATGATGGGAAAAATGATTCAGGTATGATAAGATAAAAATAGAAAACAAACAGGGAGGTATTAGGAAAATATTAAGAGTTTATCAGCAAAATAGTAAAACATTTTTTCAAATTTTTGATACGATAAAAGAATAGGAGATAAGAAAATAAATGAGTGAAAAGATATTGATCGTTGATGACGAATGCGAGATCGCAGATCTTGTTGCATTATATCTGGAAAATGAAAATTTTGAAGTGTTTAAGTGTTATACGGCAGAAGAAGCTTTAAAATGCATTCAGGAAGAGAATTTGGATCTTGCCATTTTAGATGTGATGCTTCCGGGAATGAATGGTTTTCAGATCTGCCGAAAGATCAGGGAAAACTATCAGTATCCAGTTATTATGCTGACAGCAAAAGGAGAAGAAGTCGATAAAATTACAGGTCTGACGCTAGGAGCGGACGACTATATCACAAAACCATTCCTGCCTTTGGAATTGGTAGCGAGAGTAAAAGCGCAGCTGCGCCGCTATAAACGGTATAATGCAGGACCGCCTCAGGAGGAAGAAGGCATCATTGTACATGGAGGACTCATTCTCAATATTAAATCACATGAATGTATTTTGAATGAAAAACCACTTTCTCTGACACCGACGGAATTTTCTATTCTATGTATTTTATGCAGAGAGAAAGGAAAAGTGGTAAGTGCAGAAGAGCTGTTTCATGAGATCTGGGGAGACGAATATTTCAATAAAAATAATAATACAATTACCGTTCATATTCGCCATCTGCGTGAAAAAATGGGAGATTCTTTTGAAGATCCCAAATATATTAAAACGGTCTGGGGGTGCGGTTATAAAATTGAATGAAAAAGAAAACATACAGATAACAAATAGATCAAATATAGCCGGCAAGCTGCTGTTTCGGATGATTTTGACAGTGGTGTTTTATACAGTGGCATTGTTTGTGACTTTTATTGTGATGACTGAACTGTTTAATGGAAATGTATTTCCGGGATTTTTGAGAAATTTTACACTCTTTTCCTGGATGGAAGAACATAGAGCAGCCTTTGGAATCATGCTTTTACTGATCGGCAACGGAATGATCTTTTATCATTATTGGAAAAAACCATACCAGTTTTTAAAGGAAATTATCGATGCGTCAGAAAAAGTCTATGAAAAAGGAGATCAGATGATTACGCTTTCTGAACCGTTAAAGGAAGCAGAAAGCTGGATGAATCAGCTGAAATTTAGAATACAGAAAAGCGAACGCAGTGCAAAAGAGGCGGAACAAAGGAAAAATGATCTGATCACATATCTTGCGCATGATTTGAAAACGCCGTTAACTTCTGTCATCGGATATTTAAGCCTTTTGGATGAAGTGCCGGATATCCCGGAAAGTCAAAAAGAGAAATACATCCATATTACACTGGAAAAAGCAAAACGGTTGGAACGGCTGATCAATGAATTTTTTGATATCACACGGTATAATCTGAATCAGATTGTTTTGGAAAAAGAAATGATAGATCTTTCTTATATGCTGATTCAGATGAGCGATGAGTTTTATCCTTTGCTGAAGGCACATGGCAATACGATTGCCTTAAAAAAGGAAGAGGATCTGACAATCTGTGCAGATCCTGAAAAGCTGGCGCGGGTGTTTCAGAATCTTTTAAAAAATGCGATTGCATACAGTAATCCGGGAACCGAGATCGAGATCGAAGCCAAAAGAGAGAAGAAGACAGTAGAGATTTTTTTCCGAAATCAGGGAAAGACAATTCCAAAACAGAAATTAGATACTATTTTCGAAAAATTTTTCCGCCTGGATGATGCACGAGTTACGAACACAGGAGGAGCAGGACTGGGGCTTGCGATTGCAAAAGAGATTGTGACGCTGCATAAGGGAACGATTACAGCAGAAAGCAACAATGGTATCACGGTTTTTACAGTAAAGCTGCCGCTGGATTAAAAAGAAAACAGTATCATGAAATCCGAAAAAAGCATACATTAAATAAAAAAGAATTCCGGTCACGGAATTCTTTTTTGCAAAGAGAAAAAATAAAGGAGGGTTTTATGAGTCTGGCAGATATCAAACCGGGAGAGTGTGCAATTGTGACAAATATGAAAAGCGAAGCACAGATGCGCAGGAGGCTTCAGGATCTGGGACTGATAAGCGGAACAAAAATAGTATGCATAGGAAAAAGTCCGCTTGGAGATCCGGCAGCTTATCTGATTCGAAGAGCCGTGATCGCACTGAGAAAAAAAGATGCAGATCAGATTGAAATCACGGAGGTAAATCAATGGAGAAGGTCATAGCGCTCGCGGGAAATCCAAATGTAGGAAAGAGTACCTTATTTAACACTTTGACTGGAATGAATCAGCATACGGGAAACTGGGCGGGGAAGACGGTAGAACTTGCGAGAGGGGAATCAAAAAGAGGAGATACGACATTTTACTGGGTAGATTTGCCCGGATGTTATTCCTTGCTGGCACATTCTGAAGAAGAAGAGACAGCAAGAGATTTTATCTGTTTTGAACATCCTGACGCCGTAGTCGTCGTATGCGACGCTACGTGTCTGGAAAGAAATATGAATTTAGTCCTTCAAGTGTTGGAAACGACTCATAATGTGGTTTTATGTGTGAATCTGTTAGATGAGGCGAGAAAGAAAAAAATTAAAGTAGATCTGTTATTGCTTAGCAAAAGATTGGGGATACCAGTTGCAGGGACAGCAGCACGAAATGGGGAAGGGCTGGAGAAACTTTTTGAAAGCATCGAAACGTTAGATTCGGAAAAACTCAGAAAAACGGAGCTGCTGGAATATCCAAAGCCACTGGAAGAAGCAATTCAAAAACTAGAAAAAATGGCGGAAAAAGAGATCGGAGACAAAGCAAAACCACGATGGGTCTGTGTCCGTTTGCTAGAAGAAAATGAAAGTTTTGCAGCTTCGATGAAAAAATATTGGGGAAAATCAGTCAGCGAGACACAGGAAGTAAAAGAAACGTTAAAATCAGTATGGAAAGAATTAAAAGAACAAGGATACGAAAAAGAAGAAATCCGGGACGCTATAGCTGAGACATTTGTAAAAGCATCAGAAAAGATCTGCAAAGACGCTGTGATCTATGAAGACAGACAATACGACAAAAAAGACAGAAAATTGGATTGGCTGTTTACAAGCAAAAAAACGGGATTTCCGATCATGTTTTTTATGCTGCTTCTGATTTTTTGGATTACGATAAGCGGCGCAAATATTCCATCTTCTCTTTTATCGGAAGGATTTTTCTGGTTGGAAGAGAGATTGGTAGAACTTGCTGTGGCAGTACATATCCCTAAGACAATCTATGATCCCGTGATTTTTGGAATTTATCGTGTACTTGCCTGGGTAATTTCTGTAATGCTGCCGCCAATGGCAATTTTTTTCCCTCTGTTTACCATTTTAGAAAATTTCGGATATTTGCCGAGAGTGGCCTTTAATTTGGACCGATGCTTTCAACGATGCTGTGCGTGCGGAAAACAGGCGCTGACAATGTGCATGGGATTTGGATGCAACGCAGTCGGAGTAACGGGATGCAGAATTATTGATTCTCCAAGAGAACGGATGATTGCGATTGTCACAAATAGTTTTGTTCCGTGCAATGGGAGATTCCCGACAATCCTTACTATGATCACGATATTTTTGGCGGGAAATGCTGCCGGAATGTTTTCTGGCTTTTTTTCGGCATTTTTGCTTGCATCTGTGATTCTATTTGGTGTGGGGATGACACTGCTTGTATCAAAACTGCTCTCAAAGACGATTTTAAAAGGAATGCCGTCTTCCTTTACTTTGGAACTGCCTCCTTACAGAATGCCTCAAATCGGAAAAGTGATTGTGAGGTCAATCTTTGACCGGACGTTGTTCGTATTGGGAAGAGCCGTTGCTGTGGCGGCTCCCGCCGGACTTTTGATTTGGTTTATGGCAAATATTACGGTTGCAGATAAGACACTTTTAAGATATGGCGCAGATTTTTTTGACCCTTTTGCGAGACTGTTAGGACTGGATGGAACCATTTTCATTGCTTTTCTTTTAGGAATGCCGGCGAATGAGATCGTAGTTCCTGTAATGCTGATGGCATATCTGGCACAGGGAAATCTGATCAATATTACGGATGCAACGGTAATGAGACAATTACTGACTCAGCAGGGATGGACTTGGATAACAGCAGTCAGTACGATTCTGTTTTCCCTTATGCATTGGCCATGTGCGACAACTTGTCTGACCATCAAAAAAGAGACGAAAAGTCTGAAATGGATGATAATATCGATGGCAGTTCCCACTGTAATGGGGATCATAGTATGTTTTTTGTTTGCAACAACGGCGAGATGGATCAGCGGAATATTTTGAACGAAGAATGGCGGAAAATATTTGCGGAGCGGTGTCTTCTTATGAGATAGAAAATGTTATCTCCATACAATAAATCATGATAAGACCACAGAGTGTATGATATAATACACAATACACCAAAGAGCTTTAGATCATATGGAAAATAGCTCGATTATGCGGAAGGAGAAACAAATGAGAATTTACAGGGAAAAAGATTATGAAAAGATGAGCCAAAAGGCGGCAGAGATGATTTGCGCACAGATCATGATGAAACCAGACTGTGTGCTGGGGCTTGCAACAGGTTCCACACCCGTCAGGACATACGAAAAGCTGGTTGAGCGTTATCAGAACAAAGAAATAGATTTCTCTGAGGCAGTGTCTGTTAATCTGGATGAATACAGAGGAATTTCAAAGGACAACGCTCAAAGTTATCATTATTTTATGCGCAGACATTTATTTGATCATATTAATATGAAAGCGTTCTATCTTCCAGACGGGATGGAAGAAGATACAAAGAAAGAATGCAGAAGGTATGAAGAACTGATTGCATCGCTTGGGGGTATTGATTTGCAATTGTTAGGTCTGGGGAACAATGGACATATCGGATTTAATGAGCCGGGAGAAAGTTTTGAGAAAGAGACGCACTGTGTCTGTCTGCATCAAAGTACGATTGAGGCGAACAAACGGTTTTTTCAGTCGGCGGAAGAGGTTCCGAAACAAGCCTGTACGATGGGAATTGGAACGATCATGCAGGCAAAAAAAATTTTGATTCTTGTAAGCGGAGAAAAAAAGGCAGAAATGGTAAAGAGGGCATTTTGGGGACCAATTACGCCTAGGGTGCCTGCTTCGATTCTTCAGATACATCAGGATGTGACGTTAATTGGAGATGAAGCAGCCTTATCGAAAATACCAGATTGCGGAAGAAAGTTTGGATAAACGTTCAGAGAGGAAAAATATGATTATCACAAATGTAAAAATTTATACAGAAGAAAAAGTTTTTATACCGGGAAGTATCCGGATTGAGGAAGACAAAATACAGGAAATTTTGCTGCAAAAGGAACAAAGATCTGAAAAAAAGGAAGAGACAGAGTTCGTTTTAGATGGAGGAGGAAACTATGTGATTCCCGGATTGATTGATCTCCATTTTCATGGGTGTAAAGGATATGATTTCTGCGACGGAACGATTGAGGCGATAGAAAATATAGCAAAATATGAAGCTTTGATGGGGATCACGGCAATCTGTCCTGCGACGATGACTCTTCCCGCAGAGGAATTGAAAAAAATTTTATCAGTAGCAGCAGAGTTTAAAAGAAGGCAGGAAAAAACACACATCGGAAGTGATTTTCTGGGCATTAATATGGAAGGACCATTTATCAGCCGGAAAAAAAAGGGAGCACAAGATGAGAGAAATATTATTCCGTGCAGCACTCAGATTTACAGACAATTTCAAACGGCAGCAAAAGGGCTTGTAAAGCTGATCGGCGTGGCGCCGGAAGAGAGTAATGCAATTCCATTTATCGAAGAAGTCAAAAAAGAAGTAAAAGTATCTCTTGCCCATACAAATGCCAGTTATGAAAAGGCAAAAGAAGCTTTTGATCATGGAGCTTGTCATGCAGTGCATCTTTATAATGCAATGTCTCCTTTTTCTCACAGAGAACCTGGCGTAGTTGGTGCTGTCGCAGACAGCCCCCATGTGATGGCAGAAATCATCTGCGATGGTGTCCATGTCCATCCAGCAGCCGTGCGTGCCACCTTTCAAATGCTCGGGGCAGACCGGATCATTCTGATCAGTGACAGTATGCGTGCAACGGGAATGCCGGACGGAAACTATACTTTAGGGGGACTGGAAGTGACAGTATCAGGAAACCATGCAGTTTTAACGTCTGACGGCGCGTTGGCAGGCTCTGTGACAAATCTGTTTGATTGTATGAAAACGGCTGTAAAAGAGATGGGAATTCCGCTTGAAACATGTATTGCATGTGCGACCATAAATCCGGCTAAAAGTCTTGGAGTAGAAAAGACATATGGAGTGATCGCGCCAGGAAGAAAAGCAAATCTTATTTTGATGGATGATCAGCTGGAAATTCAGTCTGTGATCAAAGATGGAAAAATCATTCGCCGTTAGAATATTTTTTCTGTGACATAGCAAATGTTTCATTTCATATTTCCTAAACATTTTTTTTATATCTCGATGATATAGAACCGATAAGATAAAGTCATCAAATGAAACAACAATAGAAACAATACAAGAAAACAAAGGAAGAAAAAATGATGAAAAAATTAGCAGTTGTTATGATGATGAGTGTTTTAGGAGTAGAAATGGCAGGAGCCGGAATCGTTCCAGAATCAGCAGTTTACGTACAGGCAAGCGAGGCAGTACAGACACCGCAGCTGAATCTTCCGGAAGAATACGCAGTTCGGTATGAAATTACAACACAAAGCAACGGCAAGACGACAACGCATGAATACGGAACTATGATAGAAGATGGTCTGTATTATTTTGATCTGGAAAATGAAAAGATGACATTTACAGAACAGGAAAACGGAACCTATATTTTGTCTGATTATATTTTTGAAGACAGAAGCGGAGATATCATAGAAAATATCGTGACGGAAGGTGAAGATGAGACGGAAAAAGGGGTTATGACGAAAGAAAATCTGACGATCAGCGAATCCGAGGTCCCAAAATATGGAGCGGAAGTCAGCTGGTATTTTGACTGTTACAAAACGTATCCTTATCTGGAATCAGAAGGAAGTGAAGAAATTGACGGGGTACTGTGCGACAAATATTCTTCTATCAAAGAAGAGAACGGAAGCGTGAAAAAGGCAATCTTTTGGGTGGAACCTAAGACAGGACTCTGTTTACAGTATGAGATGATTCCTCAGAACTATGGGGAAAGCGTAGTGGCAAAATGTGTCTCTTTTGAGGCAGAAAATATGGAACTTTCTGATATGCAGTAAAAAATAAAAAATTCCGCACAATGCTGCAGCCGCGCAGAGGAAGCTTGATCTCTAGTAAAACGCGCGGCTGTGGGGCAATCATGGGAACAGAATTTTTTATATTTGACGGAAAAGGATAAGATCAGCATAAGCTGATTTCATCAATTTTTTTCAGTTCCTCTTCTGAAAAAGAGATATGACTGACAGCTTTGATATTGTCAAGAATCTGCTCTGGTTTGGAAGCTCCGATTAAAACACTTGTCACAACTCCATCCTTTAAAATCCATGCAAGTGCCATTTCTGCAAGTGTCTGTCCGCGTTCACAGGCAATTTGATGTAAAGCGCGAATCTGAGACAATTTATCATCTGTCAGAATCGATTCTTTTAAAAACCGTCCGTCGGTGCGGATACGGCTGTCCTTAGGAATTCCGTTTAAATACCGGTCTGTTAGGAGACCTTGTGCGAGAGGACTAAAAGCAATGATTCCTTTTTTTAGCTTTGCGGCAGAAGCCTTGAGACCGTTTTGTTCAATTTTGCGGTCAAAAATAGAATATCGGTTTTGATTGATCACAAACGGACAGTGAAGATCTGCTAAAATTTTAGAAGCTTTTTCCATAGTAGGACCGTCATAATTAGAAAGTCCCGCATAGAGTGCCTTTCCGCTTTTTACAGCATAGTCAAGCGCTCCCATAGTCTCTTCCAGCGGAGTCTCAGGATCCATCCGATGGTGATAAAAAATGTCTACATAGTCCAGTCCAAGCCGTTTTAAACTCTGATCAAGACTGGCAATCAGATATTTTCGGCTGCCCCAGTTTCCGTAAGGACCTTCCCACATATCATATCCGGCTTTTGTGCTGATAATCAATTCATCCCGGTATAGTTTCAGATGCTCTTTTAAAATTCTGCCGAAGTTTTTCTCAGCACTTCCGGGTTTGGGACCGTAATTATTAGCAAGATCAAAATGAGTAATTCCGTGATCAAAAGCAGTAAAACATAACTGCTCCATCATTTCAAAAGAAGCGGTATCCCCAAAATTATGCCAAAGCCCCAAAGAGATGGCAGGGAGCTTTAATCCGCTGCTGCCGCAGCGATGATAGGGGAGCGTTTCATATCGTGTATCAGATGCGGTATACATAAATGCCTCCTTGTAATTTAAAATAAATTCTCTATAAAATATATCTCATCTATCAGATGGAAAGTCAAGAAAAAATTGATTTGTATTTCAAAGAAAGAAAGCTTTACAGAACAGCATTTCCATGGTAAGCTGGTAAAGATCAGAGACAAAGAAAGAGAGGCGTGATTTATGCTGACGATACGAGACATGACACTGGAAGATGAAAATAGTGTGATGGAAATGGTCAGAGAATTTTATCAAAGCGATGCAGTCGATCATACAGTAGATCTGTCTGTATTAACAGAAACCTTTCAAAATGCGGCATCAGAAAACGAAATGATCAGAGGACTTATTTTTGAGGAAAATGGAATCATCGCAGGATATGGATATCTGACCTTTTATTTTGCTTCTGAAATCGGAGGAGTGAATCTGATGATTGAAGAAGTATTTTTAAAAAAGGAATACAGGGGAAAAGGATATGGAAGGACATTTTTTGAGTGGCTGTTTAGGGAATATCCGGATGTAAAAAGATATCGGCTGGAAGTTACAAAAGCGAATGAGGGTGCGGCAGCTTTGTATCAGAAGATGGGATTTCAATTCCTGGACTATCGCCAGATGATAAAAGATACAGAATAATCAGAGAAATTTTGAAAGCTTTCTCATTCCAGTCAATCAGCAAAGTGATTGACTGGGGTGTGAAAAGCGCCGGAAGAGGAAAGAATTAATACACAGAAAAAGAATAGACTTGACTTTCTGAGCAGTGGTATGATAAAATGGACGAGCGAATGAAAGCGGGCTTTTTTTTTATGCCTAAAAACAGTGATCGCGAACTGGAAGAAAACACAAGGAAGGCGAGGTGGAAGTTGTGCGCGTTAGAATCAAATTGGAATGTACAGAATGAAAAAAGCGTAACTACAACATGACAAAGGATAAGAAGGCACATCCTGACAGAATGGAAACTAAGAAATATTGTAAGTTCTGTAGAACTCACACAGTACACAAAGAGACCAAATAATCTGGTTTTGCTATTAAGGAAGTGAATAATATGGCAGAAAATACTGAAAAAGCAGTTGAAAAAACCCAGAAGAAAAAGAAAAAAGAAAAAAGCTGGGTGGAAGGACTGAAAGCAGAATTTAAGAAAATTATTTGGCCGGATAGAAAAACAATAGGAAAACAGACAACTGCAGTTGTGATTGTTTCTGTTGTACTGGGTGTAATGATTGCAGTTATGGACATGATCATACAATATGGTATTGATTTCTTAGTGAGATAAGGACAAGGTGATTTTATGTCAGAAGCAAACTGGTATGTTGTTCACACCTATTCAGGGTATGAAAACAAAGTAAAGGCCAACATTGAAAAGACAATTGAAAACCGCCATCTGGAAGATCAGATTCTCGAAGTGAGAGTTCCGATGCAGGATGTTGTGGAGATGAAGAACGGCGCCAAGAAACAGGTCCAAAAGAAAATGTTTCCCGGATATGTTCTTTTAAATATGGTTATGAATGACGATACTTGGTACGTTGTAAGAAATACCAGAGGCGTAACTGGATTTGTTGGTCCTGGATCGAAGCCAGTGCCACTTACCGAAGAAGAGATGAAACCGCTTGGAATAAAACCGCCCGAAGTACAGGTGGATTTCCAGGAAGGGGATACCGTAATCGTAACAAACGGTGTATGGAAAGATACGGTAGGCGTTATTCAGACTATGAACCACAGTAAACAGGTTGTCACGATGAATATTGATTTATTTGGACGCGAAACACCAATTGAAATAAGTTTCGCAGAAATAAAAAAGATGCAGTAACGATTCAGAAACTTCATATGATACAGAAGCTGCAACGTTTTGCACAGTAACTGATTGATATCTCCGCCAGACGGAGAAGTGGGAGGGAAATCCCCCGACATTACCACATAGGAGGTGCCTGACAATGGCAAAAAAAGTAACGGGTTATATTAAATTACAGATTCCTGCTTGAAAGGCTACGCCAGCTCCACCAGTTGGTCCTGCACTTGGACAGCATGGTGTAAATATCGTACAGTTTACAAAGGAGTTTAATGCAAGAACAGCTGATAAAGGCGATTTGATCATTCCTGTAGTGATCACTGTCTATGCAGACAGAAGCTTCAGCTTTATCACAAAAACTCCTCCGGCAGCAGTTTTATTAAAGAAAGCATGCAACCTGAAATCAGGATCCGGCGTTCCAAATAAAACAAAAGTAGCTACCATCACAAAAGACAAGATCAGAGAAATCGCTGAGATGAAGATGCCAGACTTAAATGCAGCTTCTGTTGAGACTGCTATGAGCATGATCGCAGGAACAGCAAGAAGTATGGGTATCACCGTTGTTGACTGATCGGTCAAAGCAGATTGAGGATAAGTAAACTGAAAACGAGAAGGACGTGGGAGGGAAATTCCCGCAAACACCACCAGGAGGTTATTTAATATGAAAAGAGGAAAAAGATACGTAGAAGCTGCTAAGGCGGTAGACCGTGCAACTTTATACGATACAGCAGAAGCTATGGCTTTAGTAAAGAAGACAGCTGTAGCAAAATTTGACGAAACAATTGAAGCTCATATCAGAACCGGATGTGACGGACGTCATGCTGATCAGCAGATCCGTGGAGCTGTTGTTCTGCCGCATGGAACAGGTAAAAAAGTTCGTGTTTTAGTATTTGCAAAGAATGCAAAAGCAGATGAAGCAGTTGCAGCAGGAGCAGAGTACGTTGGAGGAGAAGAACTGATCCCAAAGATTCAGAATGAAGGATGGTTAGATTTTGATGTTGTGGTTGCTACGCCAGATATGATGGGTGTAGTAGGACGTCTGGGACGTGTACTTGGACCAAAAGGTTTAATGCCAAACCCAAAAGCCGGTACCGTTACGATGGACGTGACAAAGGCTGTTCAGGATATCAAAGCCGGTAAGATTGAGTACAGATTGGATAAGACAAACATTATCCACGTGCCGATTGGAAAAGCTTCTTTCACAGAAGAACAATTAGCGGACAACTTCCAGACGCTGATGGCTGCTATTTTAAAAGCAAAACCAAGCACATTGAAAGGACAGTACTTAAAGAGTGTAGTAGTTGCTCCTACAATGGGACCTGGTGTGAAATTAAATACAGCAAAATTTGTCCAGTAATCATAGATAGACAAAGAAAAACACTGAGATATGTAAAAACGTATCTCAGTGTTTTTTTTCTGTATGGAAAAATCTTGTCTTCAATGCAGAGAAAATAAAAAATGACTTTTTCCTATTCTGGACTGCAAAGATAAGAAAATTATAGTATAATAAAGATTGAAAATCTCAAGATGAAAGAGAAAACGACTGAGATTGAAAAAAGAGGAGAGGAGAGAAACTATGAAAAAACAACAAAAGTATGTCCTTGGAGGCATTGCAGTAATAGTCGTTGTCATTGTTTTTGTCATATTTATGATAAGACCGAAAAATACATCAATGACTCCGAATGACTATGTGACAGTCAGCTGCAGTGGTTTAGACGGGGAGGGAAAAGCACAGTTTTCCTTTGATACTGCCAGCTTTCTAAACGCGGTGGAAGCAGAAAAAGGCTTGAAACCAGCGCAGAAGAGTCAACTAGAAGGGCTGCTTTCAAATGCAGATCAGTATTTTCAGCTTTCAGAAGAAGAAGGGCTGTCAAACGGTGAGGAAATTTTGATTACAAGTCAGATGCCTTCTGATTTTTTGGAAGAGTACGGCATTACGCTCAAAAATCAGGATCTTGAATATACAGTGGCAGGGCTGACCGATGTTCAGACTGTGAATTTAGGAGATTATGGAATAGAAGAATATTTAGGATTTGAAGGACATGGCGTCTTGAGTACGTATCTTGATTACGAAAAGTTATACCAGGACGTATCCAAGATGATCCAAAATATCGATGATTCGAAACAGACAGAAACGTATATTCAGGATCAGCTGTACGGAGATCTTTATCTGAGTATTTTGGGAGCAAGTGCGAGCCAGTATGAAAATCTTTCCAATGGAGATACTATCACGGTTTCCTATACGTCAAATGAACAGAAGAATGGGATAGAAGAGTATGGAATTGTCTTTGAGACAGCGCAAAAGGAAGTAACCGTTGAAGGACTAGAAGAAGTAGAGACAGTCAGCCTGATACAATATCTTACTTCAGAATTTAGCGGATACGACGGAGCAGGAGAACTGAACGTATCAATTGACTGGGAAACAATGAAGGAAGACCTTTTAGAAATGATAGGAGAGGAAAGAAACGGATTTAGCACAGAAGAGGTGGAAGAACAGATTGAGAGTTATGTCAGCCGTTATTTTACGGTTGGCGCTGACAAGACATCTGGAATCAGCAATGGAGAAAAGATTCGAATTTTTGCTCAGGCTGAGTCAGAAGAAAGCTATATCCAGTCTTGCGGAATTGAGCTAGAAGGCGCAGAGACAACGGTAACGTCAGAAGATCTGGAAGAACCGGAGGATGTGGATCTGATGGATAGTATCACGGTAACGTTTTTGGGTATCTGTCCGAAGGTTCAAGTCAATGTTTCGGTAGATGAGACAAATCCCGTTTCTGCGTATATAGACCGGGAGTCTTATGATGAGATCCCTGATGAAATCAACGCAGAAAATGGAGAGACTCTTGAGATTACACTCGGCTATGAAGAAGAGGCAGCCTTAAAAGCTGGATACCGGATCACAAATAATACAAGAGAGTATGAAATTTCCGGACTGCCTACGTATGATGTTATGCTTGATCTTGCAGAAGATAAAAATCTTCAGGAGATAAAAAATCAGGGAATCGAGGAAACCAGACAAATTCTTTTAGATGAAGAAGAAGATTTACTGAATGATTTTACGGATGGCACCAGTTTGATTCTTTGGAATCAGGTTAAAGTAGGATGGAATAAAATCGTCAAGTGGTATTCGGACCGTGCATATTATGATTTTAATAAGATAGCATTTGTCTATGAGGCTGCTCTTCCGATACAAAAACAAGATGGTTCTGTTTCAGAACGCAGAGTGTATGTGATTTTGTACCGCAACAATATGACACAGTCAGTAGACGGAATATTGGATTTTGAAGAGGAGGATCAGAGCTACTTTTACGATACGGAAGAAAAAGTAGAAGAGATCATTTCGGCAATTCCAGATTCCATTGGGAAAGAAGAAGGAAGCCAGTGCCAGAAAACAGAAGTAATGAATGAACAGATAGAAGAAGAACTGAAGATCACTCTTTTAGACGATCGTTCCCAAACTGCCGAAATACCAAAAATCGAAGAGGCAACTGCGGCAGTCAGCCAGGCAGTCATTCCGGAGGTTCCACAGGAAATTGCCCAGAATGCTTCCGCAGTTCTTGAATATGACGGACATCGTTATTATCGTTTTGACACTCCGGCAACATGGAAAGAAGCAGAAGCACTGTGCGAAGAAGCAGGAGGCAGTCTGGTCAGCATTACAAGCTGGACAGAGCAAAGTGTTGTATCGCAGTTAGTGAAAGACGCTCCGATGGAAAGCTACTGGATTGGCGGAACAGATGAAGAGATGGAAAGCGTCTGGAAATGGACGGATGAAGAAAGCTTTACGTATCAGAACTGGAGAAATGGAAAGCCAGATCATAAGGAACTGACGAATGATTACGCTTGTATCCGTACTTTTGATCAGACATGGGAAGATAAAAACAATGAACCAGAAGAGGCGACGGGATATATTCTGGAAATTTCTGCCCGGGAAAATGAACAGGAAATTTATCTTACAGAAGCAGATCTTTTGATTCATGAAAGCAACGTATCCTATGAAACGACACAAGAGGATTCTTATGGAAACAGTTTATATGGAATGATCAAATATGATGCATCGAATCATGGATGGACTCAATATCAGCTAAACGGCAACTATCAGAGATTGACAGGAGAAATCGCCGTTTGTGCAGACGCACAAAGTGACGTGAGTATGGATTTCGCTGTTTTCGGCGATGGCAAGCTGCTTTACCGGCAGACTGCTCTGACCAGACAGACAAAACCGTCTACATTTACAATTGATGTAAGAGGTGTCGACCGTTTGACGATCGAGACGCGAAATCTGGGAGGATATTCAAATGGAAATCTGATTCTTAGCAAGGCAAAATTGTATGAAAGTGCAGAAAAAGCAGATCCGAAAGAAGCAAGAATACGGGATCTTGTACTGATAGATGGAAATGATTATGAGACAGAAATCAGACTGTGGCAGGATTCGGCCGGAGCTTTTCACGATGAGTATCTTCAGTTTGACGCAAGAAACAACAGTACGATGCAGTGGAATTTAAACGGTGAATATGAGACCTTTTCTGGAAAACTGACAACCGGAACTTCAACCGGTTCGAGAGTGGCAATAAAAGTACAGATCTATGGCGACGATGAACTGTTATTTGAGAGGGAAGGATATGACAAAACAAAAGAAACACTGGAGTTTTCCGTGGACGTATCAGGAAAAGAGGTTTTAAAGATTGTCACAGAGGATACGCTTGATGGAGGAAATGCCTATCTTTATCTGGTAGATGATTTGCTGATGAAAAAGGAAGATTCGCAAGAGTCTGGGCAAGAAAGGGAATCTTTGGAAAACTCTTATGAGTTCCCGGTACTTTCACAAGAAGCGGAATCCTATGTAACGAATATGGTTGAATACGGCACGCACCGCTACTTTTTATTTGAGATGCCCATGACATGGGAAGAGGCAGAAAAATTCTGTGAGGAAGAGGGAGGACATCTTGCTGTGATTACTTCTCCTCTAGAACAAAGACGTATCGAGAAATTGACAGAGAATGCTGTTTTGGGACATTATTGGATTGGGGCAAGCGATGAAGCAGAAGAAGGAACCTGGACTTGGGTGACAGGAGAAAGGATGGACTATCTAAACTGGGCAGACAATCAGCCAAGTAACAGTGAAACAGCGGAAAATATCACAGAAAATGATATGGAATTAAAATCAGACGGTACGTGGGATGATCGGGATGAGACACAGGAATTAGGATTTATTTTAGAATTTTCAAATGATCAGGAAGAGATCAGAAATTATGAGGAACTTGTCCAGATGGAGGATCGGATTTTAGAAAGCAACGTGTATGATTATCAGGAACAGATTGTGGATAGTCATGGGATAGAACATCTTTCTTCCTACGTATTAGATGCTTCTAACGATGCATTTGTTTCGTATGATTTGAATGGAGAATATACAGAAATTCGTGGGTCTTTGAGTACTTATAAGGATACGCAGCAAAATGCGGATATGAGTATTGCGTTTTTCGGAGATGGAGAATTATTATACAGCAGAACAAAGATCAGCGGATGGGAACAAAATGAGTTCTTTCGCGTGGATGTAACGGGTGTCAAGACATTGACGATCAAGACAAGAAACGACGGTGATTATAGCTATGGATGGCTTTTGTTAAACGATACGATTGCAGTGCGTAGTGAGACTCCTTTGGAATGCAGCGGCATTTTGCGTCTTGCAAAATTGCAGACGATTGACAGTGTTGAGACAGAGTATGAGCAGAGACTATTTGAAGACAGCTATGGAAATTTGTATGAAGATGACTATCGTTTTCGAGCTTCCAACGGAGCCTATGCCGTTTTCCTTTTAGGAGGAGATTATACAGAATTTTCCGGAACTTTCAGTGCCGGGGAAGGAACAAATTCTCAAAATAGCATCAAAGTAGAAGTCTATGCAGATGAGCAGCTTGTTTTTGAACAAGACGGAATCGGAAGAACCACAAAAGCAGTTCCGTTTACTCTTGATGTGACAGGCATTCATAATTTAAAGATTGTGACATCCGATTCCAGTGAAGAATATGAAGGATATCTGTATCTGGCAGGAGATGGGCTGCAATAGAAGGTTAAAAAAGAACATCTCAATGATCAAAAAATAAAAATGAAACGAGAAAGAGATACAAAATTTTAAAAGGAAACAGACAGGAAAAGCTCTATGGAAATCGCTAAAAGATTTTCGTAGAGCTTTTTTATGATTTAACTTTTTAATAGAAAATCTTGAAACTGTGTCTTAACGCTAAGAAGTCTATGCTTACTGACTGGGAGAATCTGTCCGGTATCAAGATGAACTTCTGTTCCCTGAATCGAGCGGATATAGCGGAAATTTACAAGAATACTGCGATGTATCTTGATAAAACCATAAGGAACTAAAGTTTCTTCCAGAGAAGAGAAAGTAATTTTTGTCTCTAAAGTATCGGATGATGTGACAAGCATCACAGACTTATTGCATGCTTCCGCATAGATAATTTCATAAGGATTCATACGGAACTGTCCTTTTTTATCGGAAAAACCAATTCGGACAACCTCTTTTTCCGAAAAGGCATCTAAAATATCGCGCACAACATCTGAGATTTCCATGCGAAACGTCCTTTTTCGTATAAAACGAAACGGAGCAGCTTTAATTGCTTCGAAAACCGCCTCTTCACGACTAGATAGAAATAAAATCATAGTTTCAGGAGAATGTTTGCGCAGATGGCGCGCCAGCAAAATTCCGTTCATATCAGGCATACTGATATCTAAGAAAATGGCATGGAAAAAAGTTCCTTGAAAAATATCTTCCCTTAGACGGATACCGCTTATATAGGGAACCATTTCAATACGTACATTTCTTTCTAAAAAAGAGTTTTGAATTTCACGACAGATTACTTTTAGAAGTTTTTCTTCATCGTCACAGACTGCTATACGAATCAAACGGGGGTCGCCTCCTTTCCCGATGACAGAGATCTCAAAGAAATTTTCACAATAAAAACACGATTTTGGACGGAAAATTGTAAAATGCCATCGTATTTCTGCACAAGTTTGCGTACAACGGCAAGACCGATTCCGTGGAGATGACGATTGGTCTTTGTAGTGAGAAGAGACGGATTGTCAGCGAGAATATCACTTTGAATCGAATTCTCAATCATAATGGAGAGATATTCTTTTTTTTGGCAAAGATGGACAAAAATCCATGCGTCTGTTTGTTTTTGACAGCTTTCAATCGCATTATCCAGAAGATTAGTCAGAATCGTACACAGATCGACATCCCGAATTCCGGAATTTTCCGGCAAAGAAGAATCGATTGTCATTTTAATATGACAGTTTTTCGCCGCAAGCTGCTTTTGATTGAGCAAAGTATTGACGGGAGAACTGCTAGTGTCCCAGTACCCATAATCAGCATATTCCTTTTGGTAAAATTCCATGAAGTATTCATGAAGTTCTTTGTACCGTTTCTGATCGATCAGATAGTCCATATAGAACATATGATTTTTTAACTCATGGCGCAGAGTACGCATCTGTTCAAAAATCTGACGGTTTTCATTGTATGTTTCCTCACGCAGAGAAAGCTGTTGAATAGCCGCATGTTCTTTTAACGTATCCTGATAATTCTGACACATATTCAAGATAAAACGGTATACCAGAAGAAACATAAGCAAAAAGAAAAATTGTACGATGATCACAGAAGAAGTCACCAATTCATTGAATGTCAAAAGATCATTGATTTTAATGACACAGTAATATTCCAGAAACGTAGTGGCATACATCATTGCCCAATATCCCGCCGGAAGAGGGAAGGAAAACGGGTAGTCTTTGCTGCAGCGGATAATCCAGAGGCAGGAAAGAAACAAAAAAAGATGGATGGCGATAATACGTAAAATATTGGGAACATGGTACAAGTTATCTAAAAGGTTTGTAAGCATAAAATTCAGACAAGGCGTCAGAACACTCATAAAAAAGGCGTAGTAAAGGCAGAAAAGAACATGATTTTTAAATAAGAGGATACTAAGTGCAAGATAGAGAACCAGCTGTGAGAGTGCAATGACATGATAAGGGAAAAAGCGCAGGATATAATATTCCAGACAGACCTGCACCAGCACAGTAAAAAAAACACTGAGACAAATCCGCAGATAAAAAGAAACGGTTCTCTTGGGATGAAAAAGAGCGCACAAAAGAAAAGTATAGATAGAAAAATTTAATGTATAAGAAAAAAAAGAAGAAATCAAATTCATAAAAACTCCTCGCTATCCCATGAAAACGTTTCATGCACGTTAGATTCAAATCAATGATAGTTTGCCCGATAAATTTAGAGTGTTTGCTTATTATTTGTCTGAGAAGATAAAACTTCAGTGCCTTTATTATATCATAATTTAGGAAAAGAAGGCAGAAAAAATAGAAAAAGCAGACGAAGCCTAAGGTATTTTTGACATAGGTATGAGAATCATCTTGTAAGCTGAAAAAAGACAAAATAAGAAAAAAGTTGCAGGAAATAAAAAAAGGGCAGCTATAATAAAAATAACACAACACAGATGACACAACGTGATCAGCGGAAAAAATTTAAAATAAAGGAGGAGTACAAGATGAATAATGCGATTCTGAAAGTAGGGATTCGTTCTCTGGAAAGATATCTGAAAACAGAAGCAAAGGACATGGATGAACAAATTGAAAAGTTGATTATGAAACATGCACTGGCTGCAGCAGGCGCAGCAGTTGCTTCGGGATGGATTCCGGGAGCGGGAAGCACGATTGCAACAGGAATAGCCATCGGATTTGTATGGTCTATGTATTACAGGCTGTGTCATTTGCTGAATATTCATATCAGCAAAAATATATTAAAAACACTTGCTTCTGTCATTATCGCAGAAGTAGCAGCCTATGTCGGAGTGATTTTAGTTGCAACTGCAGCAATTTCATTGATTCCGGCAGTCGGTAATCTTTCAGCTTCTTGGCTGTGTGCAGTGATTAATTTTGGAATGGTCTATGTAGCCGGTTATATTTTCATTTTAATGATGGCTGAAGTGCTAAAAGCCAAGACAGAAACAGCGGAAATGTCAGAAAAAGAATGGGAAGAGAAGGCAAAAAATATAATGAAAGACATAAATATGGGAGAGGTATTTAAAGAGGCAAAAAAAAGTTATAAAAGCGCAAAGGGGAACAGCAAATACAGCGACTATGAAAATGTCAAGCCATTAGAAAAATAAAAAAGGAGAGATGAGTTTATGGCACGGATCGAATGGACTTCTTATAAAAATTCAAAATTAGCGACAATGATTTCATTTTTTAGTTCTGTTATTTTATATCTGTTTTTACTGGGAGCTATCGCGGGGTTGTTTGGAGGGCAGTTTCTGATAGCAATTATCGCGGGAGCAGTCGGAATTGGAATCAAAGTTGCAGGAGATTTATTGGCAGAAAAAATAGCCAGAAGAAAGTTAAGAAAATAAAATATAGGACAAAGAAAAGACAAAAGGAAATTCTCTTGAACCATGAAATGACCACTCGGGACGTTTCAAAGCCCAGTCGCGCCGATCCTATTTTCAAAAAAAGAAAACCTGATATAATCAGTTTCAGTCAGACATAATCCGGATGTGTAGCTGAAAACAAAAAATCAGGAGGAGTTTTTTATGAAACGTACAATGAAAACAGTGCTGTCGGCATCCCTTGCCGCAACACTTGTTTTAGGAGAAGGAACGGCTGCGATGGCAGCTTACGAAAATACACCGCAGGATACGACGGTAAGTGAAAGTGAAGCTCAAAATTTAGAAGATGCTATTTATGTAGCGACACAGAGTATGGTTTTATTGGAGAATAATGGGGTACTTCCACTGGATTTTGAAGCAACTACTCAAGTGGCACTGTACGGAATGGGTGCCAGAAACACCGTTATGGGAGGAATGGGATCAGGAGCCGTTCCGGCAAGAGAAGTAGTCAATGTGTACGATGCGCTGATAGATGCGGGAATCAGTATCGTAAGTGAGTCGGAACAATATCTGACTGATTCCGGATACAATGAGACAGTCGGTAATTTCAACGGACCGGGTGGAACGTATGACGTACAGAGTTTTCTGACAGAAGAAACCGTTTCGATTACAGATGACTATCTCTCGGACGATACAGATACAGCAATCTATGTAATTTCCCGCTTAAAAGGAGAGGGAAATGAGAGAAGCGCAGAAAAAGGAGACTATTATCTTTCGGATTTAGAGATGGCAAATTTAAAAGCCGTAGCACAGCATTATAAAAATGTGATCGTGATATTCAATGCAACAACAATGGACAGTACCTTTTATTCAGAAATCAATGAGGAGATTCCGGAAGGAATAGATGCGATGATTCTGATGGGATCAGCAGGTCAAGGAGCAGGAGAGGCACTATACCAAGTATTAAGCGGACAGGTTAATCCTTCCGGAAAACTTGCAACGACATGGGCGTTGACATATGACGACTATCCGGCATCCGAGACGTTTGCAAATAATGATGAAGATACAGAAAATGAAATTTATGAAGAAGGAATTTATGTAGGATACCGCTACTTTGATACGTTTGGAAAAGACGTTGCCTATGAATTCGGATATGGACTTTCCTATACAAACTTTGATATGCAGGTAGAGGAAGTGACAGCAGACGATGCGTATGTAACAGTAAAAGTAAAAGTGACAAATACAGGAGATGTTGCAGGAAAAGAAGTGGCACAGGTTTATTTTTCCGCACCGAATGAAGAAGGAGCAGTAAGACTTGATAAACCGTATCAGGAACTTGCAGGTTACGCAAAAACCGATTTGCTAGAACCAGGAGAGAGTCAGGTGCTGACGATTTCGTTCCTGACAACAGAGATGTCATCCTATGATGAAGAACTTGCCGCTTATATCATGGACAATGGAGAATATAAAATTCGAGTTGGAAATTCTTCCAGAAATACAAAAATTGCAGCAGTTCTGACATTAGACAGCGAGGAAGGATATCAGATTACGGAACAGCTTTCGAATCAGCTTGAGACAGTTGTGACAGAAGAAAGCAAAGACAACAAAAATGAAGAAGGTTATCTGGGAGAGAGCGTACTTTCAAGCTGGGATGAAGAGGCAACCGGTCCTGTCTTTGATCAGACACAGACGTATGATAATGTGGCAGAAATTGCTCTTGATTTTTCTGAATATGAAGTACCGAACAACGCCTCTGAATATGAGGATCATGTAGTGACGACGTATGTTTCTGAGTCAAATCAAGAAGATTTCGAAAATGGAAAATATTGGGGAGAGACGTTAAAAACATACGATGCTTCCGGAAGTGACGTTGTAAATGAGCATGAGGAAGAAGTAGAAATTGTTGCAGATGTTCCGGAAGGAACAACATTAAAAGATGTCTTAAATGGCACTGTGACAATGGAAGAATTTGTGGCATCTTTAACATTGTATGAATTATCTTGTCTGTGCAGCGGTATCGGAGGATATGCAGAAGCGCCGGAAGATTACGATGTGACTTTGGCAATCGGAGCACCTGGATATACGACAAATACAATGGAAGAATCAAAAGGGATTCCTACGACAGCTTATGCGGATGGACCGTCTGGACTTCGTCTGAATCGTGAATTTACCTATGACGGAGAAACGTATTATCAGTATGTTACCTGCATTCCGGCAGGAAGTGTTTATTGCCAGTCCTGGGATACAGAAGTGATTGAACTTGCCGGGGATATTGTAGGAAGAGAATGCGAACAGTACGGAGCAACGTATGTTTTAGGACCTGGATTAAATATTCAAAGAGATCCGCTTTGCGGACGTAACTATGAGTATTACTCAGAAGATCCGACACTTTGCGGTGTGACAGCAACCAGCTTTATCAAAGGAGTGCAGCAGCATGAAGGAATCAGTGTATCTCCGAAGCATTTCGCAGGAAATAATCAGGAGACAGACAGAACAACAGTAAATACTTCAGCGACAGAGAGAACATGGAGAGAGATCTATCTGAAAGGATTCGAGATGCTTGTAAAAAATGCAGCACCGGCAACCATCATGACCTCCTATAATCTGGTAAATGGTACAGAAGCAGCAGAAAATTATTCTCTTGTTATGAATATTCTGCGCGGTGAATGGGGCTATAACGGACTGGTAGAAGTAGACTGGGGCGGATCAAATGAGGCAATGCAGACAATTGCTTCCGGTAACGACAACATTCAGCCAGGAGACGGCGCAGAGCAGGATCTGTACTTTGGAATCGCAGACGCAGCGACGGGAGTTGCATCGGTACAAGATGACGGAACATTAAGCGCAGGCGCATTTAATAATGTGGCAGGAGGAGAAGAAGTCGTATCGAGAGATTTTGATATTGATTTTGAAGTCCCAACCTCTCTGTATGTGACAGAAGAAATCAATGGACAAGATCCAAACGGAAATTACTATGCAAGGGTAATTGAATCAGAGATCAGTAAAGGAACTGCAAGTGTAGAATTTATTGATGCTGACGGAAATGCAACAGCGATTGCAGACAGCAACGCAGAAGACGGAGTAAAAATGGAAGATATTAACCGTGATGATTATGTTGCAATCCGTATCTCTTACTATGGAAATTATGAGAAGAATACGTATCTGTATGTTGGAGATCTGCAAAGAGTAGCGATGAATGTTCTTCGTGTAGTAATGAATTCGATTCAGATGGGAGAGTTAAACGAAGATGTGGATGTGGTTTCTTATGAAGAATTCATGGCATCTCCAAAATACGATACCTTTAGAAGCACAGACAGAGCACAGTCTCCAGCTATGGGAGAAGACGGATTGATTGACTATGTGCAGACAGAAAAATCAGAAATAGAATCATAAAAATAATTGTAGAAGAGTATTGTCATAAAAAGAGGACGCTGCCTAAGGGCAGAGGAGCATAAAGAAGTATTGCAAAAATACTGACCTATGCCAAGTGAACGGGAAATAAGAAAACTCTATGTGAATGGACAAACCATTTGCATAGAGTTTTTCTTTTGCCTATTTCAAATTTTC
>CALWCS010000040.1 GCA_944376425.1 uncultured Lachnospiraceae bacterium
TAGTTACCTCTCTTTTTCTTTGACTCTTTATCCCCTGCTTCTGATTTCGACCGTTCTAAATGAAATGCTGAAACATTGTTCTGTCTTACAGGAATCCAAAATGATTTTGCGGCGCAATTACAAACCAAACTTTCCCTTCAATGTCTTCTAGCCTGACACTTCCAATATCCGCAGACCTGCTGTCTTCACTGTTGTTTCGGTTATCTCCCAATACAAAATATTCCGAATCTCCCAGCACAATCTCTTCTCGCGCGATTCCCGAGGAAGTCATCGTCGGAAAGTTTTCTTTTTCTGTATAAACTCTTCCGTTAATATAGATTACCCCGTCTACAATCTGAATGGTTTCCCCCGGAAGTCCAATCACTCTGCGGATTAATGACTGTGCATTCTCATTTCCATTTGGCTTAAAGCAGATAATATCTCCCCTTTTCGGTCCCCCAAAACGGTAAATCAGCGTATTGAGCAGTACACGGTCTCCCCCTGATAGTGTCGGCTCCATTGCCTGCCCTACATTTGTTCTGGATTGCCCCCAAAAAAATACTAAGATATAAGCTATTAAAACAACAACTATAATTTGAAAGATCCATCGGAAAACAGATTTGATCCGCTCCAGAGGTCCTTTGGGTTCTTTCTTCTTTTTTTTACGCACTCCCATTCTTATTTTCTCCTATGCTGTTTCTTCCCACTCTTTTGCTTTTTGTTTCCCCATTTGAAAACAGGGACAGATACGCTTTCGTATATGTCCCTGATCCACTTCCAATATTCTTTCACTGTCATTTCAAACAACAGTGTTCTCTGCCTCTGATAAGCTCGAAATCCTTTTGCTTTCCTGATTTGGCTGAGTATTATGATTATTTTACTAACTCTTTTACTTTCGCACTCTTACCAACACGCTGTCTTAAGTAGTTCAGTTTTGCTCTTCTAACCTTACCTGTTCTTACTACTTCTACTTTTTCAACATTTGGAGAATGCAGCGGCCATGTTTTTTCTACGCCAATTCCATTGGAATTTTTTCTTACTGTAAAGGTTTCTCTGTTGCTTCCGCCCTGTTTCTTCAACACTACGCCTTCGAAAACCTGAATTCTTTCACGGTTTCCTTCTTTGATCTTTCCATAAACTTTTACAGTATCTCCTACTTTAAACTGCGGCACTTCCGCTTTTAACTGAGTAGCTTCAATACTTTTGATAATATCGTTCATTGTGTTCCTCCTTATTATTTTGATGTTCTTAATGTCCGGGCAAAGCTTCCGCCATTAGAGGACCATCTTTTTTCACAACATAGATAATCTATCATATTTCGATCTTATTTGCAAGTATTATTTCTTAGATTGTCCAGAAACTTTCTGTCTTTTTCTGTCAGGTTTGCGCTTTTTAGAAGATCTGGTCTTCTTTCATATGTTCTTCTTAAAGATTGTTCTCTTCTCCAATTTTCAATCTTAGCATGATGTCCCGAGAGCAAAACAGAAGGGACTTTTTTTCCCATCCATTCTTCCGGTCTGCTGTACTGAGGGTATTCCAGCAGATTGTCATGAAACGATTCAAACTGTGCAGATTCTTCATTTTTTAAAACTCCGGGAACTAACCTTGAAATTGCATCAATCACGACCATTGCCGGAAGTTCTCCTCCTGTCAGTACATAGTCTCCAATTGAAACGTAGTCGGTTACAATTTCCTCCAAGACTCTCTCATCAATCCCTTCGTAATGCCCGCATAAAAAAATAAGATCTTTCTCTGCCGCAAATTCCTCTGCCATTTTTTGAGAAAAAACACTGCCTTGCGGTGTCAGATAAATCACTCTGGGACGATATCCGATCTTTTCTTCTAATGTTTTATATGCATCATAGACAGGCTGTACCTGCATTACCATTCCAGCACCGCCTCCATACGGAGTATCATCTACTTTTTTGTGTTTATTTTTCGTATATTCCCGAATATCAATCGCCTCAAGTGAAATACTTTCTTTTTCCAGAGCTCTTCCGATAATACTCGTTTTGAGTGCCTGCATGATCATTTCCGGAAAAAGCGTCAATACGTAATAATTCAAAGACTCTCCTCCTCTACATCAGTCCCGGCATCACATGAACCGTCATGCGTCCTTCTTCTACATTGACAGAAAGAATACACTCTTTAATTGCGGGAAGCAGTACTTCTTGTCCTTCTTTCGTCTCAATCACGTAGACATCGTTTGCTCCTGTCTGGAGAACGTCTTTTAAAATTCCAAATGGGGTTTTGTCTTCCAGATAGACGTCCATATCGAGCAGATCTGCAATATAATATTCATTTTTTTTAAGCGGAACGGCCTGTTCTCTTGGAACTTTCAGAGATTTTTTCTTCCATTTTTCTACTTCACTGATCGTATCATATCCGCAAAATTTTAAGATTACGAATTGTTTGAAGAATTTAACGTGTTCCACTTCCAGCCGGACCAATTCTGTTCCGGTGTCTAACATGACTTCTTTCAGCTGTTGAAACCGATTTGGGTCATCTGTCGTTGGAAAAACTTTTACCTCTCCTTTTAATCCATGCGTAGATGTGATCACACCGATCTGAAACATTGTTTCCATTTTTTCCCTCCATTTTTCCTATGCAAAAAGAATTCCGCAGACGGAATTCTCGTGCCGAGCGCGGTGGCTGTTGCGACTTGATTCCTCTCGCGCGAATCCGCATCCTGCGGAGCATTTTTTATCACAGGGAAGTCCTTTCTTCTTTTAGCCTAGAAATATCTCTTTCCTATGATATGAAAAAATCCCGGTGTCTAAAGGCACCGGGCT